>JBGTNB010000624.1:0-6444 GCA_041743285.1 Gemmatimonadaceae bacterium | reverse complement strand
CCATCGAGGTCGAAAATATCTTCGTAATCGCGCGACATGTGGCGCTCCTGCTTAACGAGAGAATCGGTACGAGAGGCCCACGGAGAGCAGCAGGTTATGCGTCCACTCGCTCGTCGAGGAACCGGCGGAAAGTATCGGCGTACTGCCGGTCGGCGCGGTTGTATACGCCGCCGGGTACTCGAGCTGATAGAGGTAATCCGCAACATCGAACCTGAGCTGAAGCGGTCCATCACGCTCGAGCCGCACGCCACCGCCAAAGGTGAACGCAAACGGAGTGCCGAAGTCGAATCCGCCAGGGTCGCCGGACTTTCCGAAGTCGGAAGCGATCCCCACTCCGCCGTTCAGTGAGGGCACAAGCCGGTGCCAGCTCTTCTGTCCGGTGAGATTGAGGCTGATGCCCACGTCGGCGATCGTGATTGGCCATGCTCGCTCACCGAGATTGCGCACGTTATCCGCCAGCGCGGGGTCCAGCACAGTCCGATCGGGCGTGGCGTGAGTCAGCCGCGCGGTAAACTGTGCAGGCCCGCCGATACGGATCTCGTAACGCATGCCGATCGCCGGTCCTCCCCCAGGGGCCACGCCCGCTTTGCCCTCGGAGCCGTTGTAATAGCCGCCGAACAGCGACAGCTCCTGTCGATAGGGTAGATCGCGGAAGGGACTCGCTTCCGGCGCGTGTCCAACGTCCTGGGCGCCTAGCGCCCGCGTCACCAGCTGCGCAGCCATGAAGGCAGTTGCGAAAAGCCTCATCGCGCGCCACTCCGCACCCGAAGGTCGACTCCGGTCATTTCCCGCGGCTGCGGAACGCCCAGCATGCCGAGGATGGTCGGCCCAACGTCCCGGAGCGCGCCACCTCCGCGCAAGGGCCGGTCGCCATCGGGATCGATGATCACCATCGGCACCGGGCTCGTCGTATGCGCCGTATGCGGGCCTCCCGTCGACGGATCGATCATCTGCTCGCAGTTGCCGTGATCGGCGGTGACGAGCACCCGCGCGTTTGCCTTGCCCGCGCTGCGCAAAACTCTAGTTAGGCACTGATCTACCGTTTCTACCGCGCGGATCGTCGCGTCAAGCCTGCCCGAATGGCCCACCATGTCTCCGTTGGCGTAGTTGCACAGAATGAAATCGTGTCCGCGAGACTCGATTGCGCGGCACAGCACATCGGTAATTCCGGGGGCGCTCATCTCCGGCATTAGATCGTACGTCGCCACCTGTTGGCTCGGCACGAGCTCCCTTTCCTCGTTCGGGAACGGCGTCTCGTACCCGCAGTTGAAGAAATAGGTCACGTGCGCGTATTTCTCCGTCTCGGCGGTGCGAAACTGCGTCATTCCTTGCTCCGACAGCACCTCGGCCATGATCCGAGAGAGCACCAACGGCGGAAAAGCTACGGGAAGAGTGAAGGTCTCATCGTATTGCGTCATCGTCGCGGCGCTCACCGCCGGGCGTCCGCGCACATCGAATCCATCGAACCCAGGCAGTGTAAGGGCGCGAACGATCTGCCGCATTCTGTCGGATCGATAGTTGGCGAAGATGATGCCGTCGCCGTCTCGCATGGGCGCCACGGGCATGCCATTCTCGCCTTCGATCACGATCGGCTCGATGAACTCGTCGGTCACATCACGATCGTAAGCCGCCTGGATTGCCGCCAGCGGATCCCTCGCGCGAGGCCCATCGCCTTGTACCACGGCGCGATACCATTTTTCCGTACGCAACCAGCGCTTGTCGCGGTCCATGCCGAAGTAGCGCCCCCCTATCGACGCCACGCGCGCACGTCCGCGAGAAACCTCGAACAGTTCACGCAGGAATCCGTGCGCCGATCGCGGCAGGGTGTCGCGTCCGTCGAGCAGGAGGTGAAGAGCCAGAGGCACGCCACACCGCTCGCCGAAGTCGATGAGCGCGAACAGATGCTTGTCGATCGCGTGCACCCCTCCCGACCCCAGTAAGCCCATCAAATGCAAGATTCCACCGCGAATACGCACCGCGTCGCACACTCCTCGAAAGGCTTCATTCTCGAAGAAGCGTCCTTCGGCGATCGCAGCCGAAATCCGCACCAAATCCTGGGAGACAGTGCGTCCGGCGCCGAGATTCAGGTGGCCTACTTCGCTGTTTCCCATTTGACCCTCGGGGAGTCCAACCTCCAGACCCGACGCCGCCAACAGCGTTCGGGAGTTGGATCTCCAAAGGGCATCCCACGTGGGCGTACTTCCCAGTGCGATTGCGTTCCCTTCTGATTCCTCCCGATGGCCCCAGCCATCGAGCACTAGCAGTACGACGGGCCGCTTTACGACTGAAGCCATTTATTGCGAAATTTGGGTTAGTGGCTTTGTGAGCGCCGCATGGGGCTGCGACGCGCGAAATGTACGTGGCACTCTTCGGGCAGAAAAGCAACGATGGTACGCCGCCAACGGTCCGGTGTATCATCTTTCTGCGCGCAGAAAGAAATTCGAACAGCAAGACGGGCAGCTTTCAGCGAGTGAGCTCTGAGCTGCGAGCTGCGAGCTGCGAGCTGGGAGCTGGGAGCTGGCTTGCTGATTGGCTGCCCGTCTCGCCGTTTCTCCGTCTTCAACCGGTGTCGATCGTCCCATCACCCCGCAGAGCAAATGGATTTCAAGCAATACGCAAAGTACCACCGCAGCTTCCTTCTGTTTCTTGCGCTCGTAGCTGGTGCGGCACTGGTGGTCGACGCATTCGTGGTCTACAAGCGCGTCGCCTATGCCGGGGAAATCGAACGGCTACGGTCGGGGATGAGCGAATTGGAGCGCAAGAAGACCGACTTGGCGCTGCAGAATGAGGAAAAGCGGCTGACCGTGACGATGGAGCTCATTCGGCGACAGGCAAAGCTCGACAAACGAATTCACCTCGCGGTGGCGATGGATAGCGCCCGAATGTTTCTAGGCCGAGAGGGTTCCGTACTTCGCGAGATAGACATCGAGATAGGCCCCGAGCGCATGGTGGGGGTGGCGCCCGACACTGTAATGCTCGCTCATCCACGCGGCGAACGCTCGGTTCAGAAGGTGCTTGGTGCGCGGGATTCGTGGGAGGTGCCGCAGTGGGTGTACCTCGATCGCCGGCTGCCTGTTCCCGAGGACCGATCGGTCAAAGGCGCGTTAGGCCCGCTGGCGGTGATCCTCAACGGCGGCCTGGTCATCTACAGCATGCCAAGCGTGGGACCGCTTAACGATTCGACGTACGTTCTCCCCGGAAGCATCAGGATCTCCGAGGAAGACCTCCGAGCGGTGGCACCGAACCTGTCGTCCGGCACGGCCGTTTATTTCTATTGAGAGGGACTGTGTGCGTTTCGTGTAGGTAATTTGACGTCGCACTTCGCACTTCGCACTTCGCTCGTACCTCACCCCTCGTCCCTAGTTTCATGAAGCCTCTCATCCGGATTTTTCGCGATAGTCCCAAGATCGCGCTGCTTGCAATCGGAGCGACGGTGGCGGTGCTGCTGCTCAGCAGCGTCGTCGTGCTCAACGCCGTCGAGACCCGCTACCGACGCGACATTCACCGCATCGGCTTCAACAGCAACTGGGATCTGCTTCACGATGTCCGCAGTCGGCTGGGTGTGGAAACCGACTCGCTAGAATCGATGCTCGAAGCCAGTCCGGAGCCGAGCATTCAAGACGCGTATCTTGTGATCAGCCTGGCCGACCGGCGCCTTTGGTACCGCCATAAAGAGGTGACCATCTACACTACTCGCGTTGCGGTCGGCAGCGGCAAATCACTCGTTCAGTCCGGAACGCGGAATGAGTGGAAGTTCGATACCCCCCGGGGCCGGCTCGTCGTACAGAGCAAGGAGGTCGAGCCGGTGTGGGTACCTCCCGATTGGCACTTCGTCGAGCTGGCTCGTAAGCGGGGTTTGGGGGTCGTGAAGCTTGTTCGTGACAAGCCTCTCGAAGCGGGCAATGGCGACGTCATCGCCGTTGCCGGCAACTCCGTAGTGCGTAGACACGCCGATGGCCGAGTGGAGGAGATCGACGTTCGTGAGGACGGCGAGATCGTCGTGGGGGGGAACGTGGTCATTCCGCCCTTCGGCACCCATCAGCGGCGTTATCCCGACGTATTGGGCACCCACCGCCTGAATCTTGGCGATGGCTATGCTCTCCACGGCACCAACAAGCCTGAAACGATTGGCCAGGCGGTCAGTCACGGCTGCGTACGGCTCAGGAACGAGGATATAGCATATCTTTACAGTATAGTAGAGGTTGGAACGCCGGTTTACATCTACTGACCGCTCGGTCAGGCGCCTCGATCAATCGGAATGTTTCGTAGCTGGTAGGACGGTCGTTGCACCAGTATCTTTGAGTTGTCCCCAAGAGAGGGGGCTCTCTGTAAAAAGGCTGCCGGCCGGTAACGGTCGGTCCGCAAAGCCGTGAGGCGGTCGGCATGAAGGTGCCGTTCGTCTGTCTGGTTGCCAGGGAGGAAAACGTGACGCTCAAGTCTTCAAGCGTGCGCCTTGCGAGGCGTACGTCGGCAGTTGTGGGTGTAGCAGCTATCAGTTTGTTCGTCGCGGACTCGGCTCGTGCCGGTCACCCGACGCGCTTTGCTGCGCCGCTCGCCGCCGCCTCCGACAGCCCGGCTGTCGAGCTTCTTTCACTGGATTCGTTGACCGGACTCAGTGGAAAGCTCCGGGCGCTCTTCATTCCCACCGACATTGCGCCCACGGTTGCGCTTGTCGCCGAACTGTTTGGCGACAGCGTGGTGAAGCGAGCCGGGATTTACGCTGTGGATAGCGCGCGCGCCGCGCAGCCGTTCGCATTCATCACGATACGCCCATTCGCCGAGAAGAAGAACGGGCGGATTGGCGCGTATCGAATGGGGAACTGGCCATACGAGCGCCGTTCCGCCGTCCGTGATGCGTACGCGAACCCGCAGGGCTTCATTGAAGTGACCGCCGAGAACCAGGATACGTATGTCTCGGAGCACTTTCGCCTGCGCGACTTCCTCACCAAGGATCAGCACGCCGTCTGGCCCAAATACCTGGTGCTCGACGCGCGATTGCTGGATAAGCTCGAGTTGGTAATTGCCGAGCTCTCGCGCACTGGGGTACCGGTGCACCATGTTTCGGTGATGTCCGGATTTAGAACGCCGCAGTACAACCAGAAGGGTGTAGGCGCCGGTGGTCGCGCTCAGACCAGCCGCCACCAGTACGGCGACGCAGCGGATGTATTCGTCGATAACGACCGTAATGGGCGTTTGGATGATTTGAACAAGGACGGCCGGGTCAACACGCGCGACGTGGCGGTGATGGTGGCCGCGGTGGAGCGAGTCGAGAGGGAGTATCCCGAATTGATAGGCGGCGCCGGTACCTACAAAGCAACCTCATCGCATGGTCCGTTCGTCCACATCGACGTACGGGGCAATCGCGCAAGATGGTAGGCAAGAGTTTGAAGAGTTCCGATAGCACCAAGCAGAATCCAGTGTCCAGATCGGGCCGCGCTTCGGCGGGTACGCTGATCGTCTCGCTCGTCGCGGCGCTCGTTTTCCTTGGCATGTATCGCCCGCCGGCCGGAATCGGCAGCGCACCGTTTGCCCAGGCGACGGTACTCGTTCCGTCGGTGCGAGCGGCGCTCAATGCGTTCGGTCGCAGCGGTGACGTAAGGATGCGGTTCGCGCTGCCGGGCGAAAGGCTGGAGTACCCGCTCGAGGTCGGTGGCGACCCCAGCACGTTAGGCTACACCTGGGTGCGGCTGGATGACAGCGTGGCGGCCGACTCCGTCCGGCCGCTCGATGGCCACCGCCTGGTAGCGCCCCCGGAGCCCGGGTTCTATCAGCTGGCGGTCATGCGCAATGGAGTAAGTCGGGTGGTCGGGGATCTGACGGTAGCCGTACTGGTTCCTTTCGAGGAGAAGCAAGGGCCAGTGCTCGACGGCTACACGATAGGCACCTTTCTCGCCGAGCGGCTCGGTGGGGTGGAAGAGGACCTTCCGGAAGGATTCGTGCGCGTGGATTCACGCACCGCCAGCCTGCCGGTTTCGAAGCATCTGCGCCTGGGCGACTTCCTGACGAAGGACAACCAGAATGTGTGGCCTCGCTATGCGGCGATCGATCCGCGACTGCTCGACAAGCTCGAGCTGGTGATCGATGCGATCGGTGAGCTGCGCGGCGACACGTCTGGCGTGCGCGTGGAGATCGATGTGCATTCCGGCTTCCGCACTCCCTTCTACAACACGCGAAACCGGTTCGCGCGCGACAGCCGCCATACGCACGGCGACGCGATCGATGTGGCGATCGACGCCAACGGCGATGGCCGCATTACCCGAAGTGACACTCGCCTGGTAGCGCTGGCAGTCGAGCGTACCGAAAGCCTGCACCCCGACCTGGTTGGCGGTATGGGTCTCTATACCTCCGCCAAGTACAACCAGGCCTTCGTTCACATCGATACTCGGGGATCGAAGGCGCGGTGGAAGGGGTAGGGCGTCGGGGGGGGGGGGGGGGGGGGGGGGG
>JBGTNB010000623.1:0-6185 GCA_041743285.1 Gemmatimonadaceae bacterium | reverse complement strand
GCCTTGCCTATCGAGCTCCTCCAGCAGTGCCAGGTAGGTCTCGGGAATGCCGGCGAACAGGGTGATCTCGCCGCTCCGCAGTCGCTGTGCTATTCGTGCCGGCTCCAGGTGCTCGGCAGGCTCGACGTGCGCTCCGGCAAGGAGCGGCGCGATCAGCGTGAGGGTAAGCCCCGACTGATCGGTAAAAGGGAGCACTGACAGCATGCGGTCGGAAGTTGTCATGCCGGTTGCCGTTGCCGCGGCGCGCGCGTTATGCAGCAATAAGCGGTGAGTCAATACTGCGGCCGGCCGGCTACCCGACGTCTTCGGCATATACACGATCACCGCCTCTTCCTCACTTCCGGGGACGTCCGGGTCTCCTTCGAGCGTCAGGCCGAAGTGCGCGCCGAGGTCGACATCGCGGTGCTCGCCGCCGGCGATGACGCGGGCAGAGCGTGGCGCATCGTCCAAAAGCACGTGCGTCAGGTCGGGCGGCAGCCCTTTCGCGAGAGCCGCAGTGGTGAATACGGCTCCAACATTCGCATCGGCGATCCGATTTGCGATCTCCAAAGGAGCCAACAGTGGGTTGATGAGCAGTGCGCCACGACCCTCGCTCGCGCCCAGCGCTACTAGAAAGGCACTTCCGTTCGGCATCAAAAGTGCTGACCGTCGGCCAGCCAGGGCGCGCACCAATTGAGGACTTCGGGTCAGCAGAGTGACGCCGGCGGCCACCAGGTCTCGTGCTGGGTCGTCACCGACGCGTCCCTCGCGCGCGGCACAAGCGAACGGAAGCAGGGACAGCGGGTCGCTCAGGAGAAACTCGCGAGTTCGGGGCGGCGCAAGCTAGACGGTCCCTCGCGCAGTGTCGAGTGGAAGGCGTCGCGTTGCCGGACTTTAACGTTGATTTACTTTTCCCGGTCTTCTGGCATCAAGGTCGAAAGGGCGACAGATGAGGCGGATCTGGCTGATGAGGCGGATATGTGTGGGTGAGGGGAGGATCGCTGCGCGAAGCAATCGATAAGCTGGTTCGCTGTCGTTGTTCCCAAGCATTGCCAGACTCGCTCCGATGGAGAGCCAGTCGACGAGGCTGATCTCTGTTTCCACACCAAACAGATCCGTTTCATCCGCCCAATCCGCCTCAGCTGTCGCACCCTTCGACCTTGATGTCAGAATGGGCGAGTCCTTCGCCGCCGAGCATCTACGTTCGAGCGAAGACCGAGGCAGGTGACCTGCATCGCTTGAGTAAACCGATCCGGTCGCTAGGAATTAGCAGCGTTGCAAAGCCGTTAGCGTCCCAAGAGAGGATTCTTAAGCGCGTCTACTGGAAACCTTTCTGCGTCTGACCGGTCTTTGTCCATGTGCTCCGAAACCTTGTGACTGGGTGGGGGAAACCAAGTTGAGCTTTCGTGGTTTGATGGTGAGTGTCTCCGGCATCCGGGGACGGGTAGGCGAGGGGCTAACGCCGGAAATCGTAGGGCGCTATGCAGCGGGATTCGGCGCGTGGGTACGAACACAGGGTAACCAGACCGTAGTCGTCGGTCGCGATTCCCGTGTGTCGGGACCGATGTTTCACCGGGTCGTCATCTCGGCGCTTCAGTCGGTCGGCATCGACGTACTCGATGTAGGCATGGCCCCGACCCCAACGATTCAGCTGGCGGTGGAGCACCACCATGCCGGAGGCGGTCTCGCAATCACGGCGAGCCACAATCCCGTGGAGTGGAATGCGCTCAAGTTCATCGGGCCGAGCGGGCTCTTTCTCGACGCCATCGATGGCGCCGCAATGCGGGAGATTGCCGACGGCGACCCTCCGCGCGCACAGTGGAGCGAGTTGGGGATGATCACGCCGGATGGAGAAGCCATTCAGCGACACCTGAACGCGGTGTTGTCGCTGCCGTTCATCAAGATCGAGAAGTTGCGCCGTCGGCGGTTCAAGGTCGCACTCGACTGCGTACACGGCGCGGGATCGGTGATCATGCCGGCCCTGCTCGAGGCCCTTGGATGCGAGATGGTGGCGATCGGTTTGGAGGCGGACGGCCGCTTCCCCCGGCCCCCTGAACCGGTGCCGGAAAACCTGGGAGATCTGGAACGCCTTGTGCGTGAGACGGGCGCGGACATCGGGCTGGCCACCGACCCGGATGTGGACCGATTGGCGATCGTTTCGGACGCGGGCGTGGCGATCGGCGAGGATTACACGTTGGCGCTGGCCGCTCGCCTTGTTCTGCGGCACCGGCCCGGTCCCGTGGTTGCCAACCTTTCCACGAGTCGAATCCTCGATGACGTGGCGGGAGAGGCGGGTCGGCAGGTGATTAGGGCGCCGGTGGGCGAAGTGAACGTGGCGATGCGCATGCGGCGCGAGGGTGCTGCGATAGGTGGGGAGGGGAACGGGGGAGTCATCCTCTCCGAGCTCCATCTGGGGCGTGATGCCCCCGTAGGTGTGGCGCTGGTGCTGCAAATGTTGCTCGAGAGCGGTGAGCCGCTGTCAGCGGTGATCGACCGTTATCCGAAGTACCACATCGTGAAGGACAAGCTGGAACGGCCAGATGCGCCTCTGGATTCGGTGTACGCAGCGCTCGAGGCGGAATTTCCGGAAGCGGAGGCGGATGTGCAGGATGGACTTCGGCTGGCGTGGCCGGACCGGTGGGTGCACGTGAGGCCTTCGGGAACCGAGCCAATCGTGCGCGTCATTGCCGAGGCGCCATCGGAGCAGCAGGCGCGGGAGTTGGTGACGCGGTCGCGCCGCCCGCTCGAAGCGCTTCGTTAGACAGCCAGATCAGCCCACTAAAACACACATGTGCGGAATCATCGGATACGTTGGTCCTCGTGCGGCTAGCCCGCTGCTCATCGAGGGACTGAAGCGCTTGGAGTACCGGGGCTACGACTCGGCCGGCGTCGCGATCATGAATGGCCGGGGCGTGGAAACGCGTAAGGCGGCCGGCAAGATCATCGAGCTCGAGACGGTCGTCGAAGCCGATCCGGTGAGCGGCACGCTCGGCATTGCGCACACGCGCTGGGCTACGCACGGCGTGCCCAACCACTGCAACGCGCACCCGCACATCTGCTGCGACGGGACGATCGCGGTAGTGCATAACGGTATCATCGAGAACGCATCGGCGCTGCGCCGCGCGCTCATCGAAGCCGGCCACTCCTTCCGCTCCGACACGGATACGGAGGTACTGGCTCATCTGATCGAAGAGTACTACGACGGCAACCTGGAAGAAGCGGTCACGGCGGCGCTTCGCTCGGTCGAAGGCACTTACGGCATTGCCGTAGTGACGAGCGAGGAGAGGAACAAGATCGTCGCGGCTCGAAAGGGGAGCCCGTTGTTGATCGGCCTGGGGGATGGAGAGTACTTCGTTGCCAGCGACGTCTCGGCGATTCTGGCGCACACTCGTGAGGTAGTCTATCTGGATGACGGCGATCTCGCCGTGCTGGAGCGCACCGGCTATCGCGTCATCGATCTGGACGCCATGGAGCTCACGCGGGTGGTGAGCCGGATCGACTGGGATCTGGACATGATCGAGCGCGGCGGGTTCGCGCACTTCATGCTCAAGGAGATCTTCGAGCAGCCGACGACGATCGCCAATACCTTCCGCGGCCGATTGCAGCCGGAGGATGGCACGGCGCGCCTGGGAGGCCTCAACCTGACGTCGGAGCAGCTGCTCGAGTTCGACAACATAGTCATTACCGCCTGCGGCACGAGCTGGCATTCCGCGCTCATCGGCGAGCACATGATCGAGGAGCTGGCTCGCATTCCGGTCGAGGTCGAGTACGCATCGGAATTCCGCTACCGCAATCCGATCATCACCGAGCGCACGCTAATGCTCGGTATCTCGCAATCGGGAGAGACGGCCGATACGCTGGCGGCGATGCGCGAGGCCAAGCAGCGCGGCGCACGGGTGTTAGGCATCGTGAACGTGGTCGGATCGACCATCGCCCGCGAATCCGACGGCGGCATTTACATTCACGCTGGTCCGGAGATCGGTGTGGCGTCGACCAAGGCGTTTACCAGCCAGGTCATGGCGCTGGCGCTGTTCGCACTCAAGCTGGCCCGGCTGCGGGGGCTCGACATCGAGCGTGGACGGAAAATCGCGCGAGCGATGTGCGCGATACCCGATCAGGTTCAGGATATTCTCGACCGCGCGGCTGAAATCGAGGAGATTGCCGAGGCCTTCATCGATTCGAACAATTTCCTCTACCTTGGCCGCGGTTACAACTTTCCAGCGGCACTGGAGGGCGCGCTCAAGCTGAAGGAGATCAGCTACATCCACGCCGAGGGTTATCCGGCGGCCGAGATGAAGCACGGTCCGATCGCGCTGATCGATGAGAACATGCCGGTATGCTTCATCGCGCCTCACGATTCTGTCTTCGAGAAAATCGTGAGCAACGTGATGGAGGTGAAGGCCCGCGGCGGCCGGGTGATCGCGCTGACGAGCATGGAGGAGGAGTCGCTGGAGGGGAAGGTGGATTACGAGTTCCGCATCCCCCACACGATCGACATGTTCACGCCGGTTCTGGCCTCGGTGCCGCTGCAGCTTCTCGCCTACTACATCGCGGTCAAACGTGGCGCGGACGTGGATCAGCCGCGTAACCTGGCGAAGTCGGTGACGGTGGAGTAGCGAGGGATGCGGGATGCGGGATGCGGGAAGCGGGAAGCGGGAAGCGGGAAGCGGGACGCGCGACGCGCGACGCGGGGAACCGAAAGCGGGGCAGCCTTTGGCTGTCCCGTTTCGCATTCGTCACCCCCGCGAAAGCTCGGGTCCAGGTGCGTTCGTCACCCCGGCGAAAGCTCGGGTCCAGGTGCGTTCGTCACCCCGGCGAAAGCCGGGGTCCAGGCGATTGGTGGCGCGAAAACGATCGCCTCTTTGCCTCTGGATTCCGGCTTTCGCCCGAATGACGGCTTCCACCCCCACTAGATTGGTCGCGTTCGGTGCTCTTCACTCCGTTCCTCAAGCCCCCGACCCCCGACCCCCGACCCCCGACCCCGGCTTCGTGACCGCTCTTCTCGTCTCGCTCAATCTCCTGCTTCTCGCGGCAGTGGTGCTGCTCGCGTGGCATCTTGCGCGCCTTCGGCGGCAGCGGAAGCAGCGAGGGCTTTTTCGGCCGTGGCCCATCCCGAAGATTCGCATCGAGGAGCTCGACGAAGCCTTGCGAGTCGATGAGCTGGGACCTACCACCGATGCCGAGGTACGGTTCATTGGACGGGGCAGCATCGCCGTCGCCGGGGGGACGAGCGACGCCGAAGCATGGATTCTGTCGGTTCTCGCCAAGCGCGCGCGTCTCGCCTTCGAGTTCGGAACGTGCACGGGCAAGACCGCCTATCTCTGGGCTCGCAACATGCCCGCCGACGGCAAGGTGGTGACGTTGACGCTTGCTCCCGACCAGCGCGATGCATATCAAGGCGACGAGCGCGACAACGCGACCGACGTCGCCAACGCGCTCGAGGAATCCCGGTTCACCTCCTTTCGCTACAGTGGAACGGATGAGGCATCGCGTGTCGTCCAACTCTTCGGCGACAGCAAGACCTTTGACGAATCGGAATACGCCGGCCGGTGCGATCTCATCTTCGTGGACGGCTCGCACGCGTACAGCTACGTGCTCAGCGACTCGCGCAAGGCGCTGTGCATGGTTCGCCCCGGAGGCGTTGTACTCTGGCACGACTACGACGGAACGCGACACCGTGCCAACGGAGTCTTCGAGGCATTGAATGAGCTGGCGGGCGAGCTGCCACTGAAGCATGTCGCCGGCACGACCCTTGTCGCCTATCGGCGGCCGGCGGAAGCTTGAATGCGCGTCGTCGTGCAACGCGTGTCGCGCGCCGAGGTTCGTGTCCGCGAATCGGATGGCGGGCATCGCGTGGCTGGCCGTATCGACAGCGGACTGGCGCTGCTGGTCGGCTTTACGCATGACGACGATGATGCGAAGCTCGAGTGGATGGTGGAAAAGATTCTCGGCATCCGCCTGTTCTCCGACGACGAGAACAAGATGAACCGTGCGCTGTCCGAGGCGGGTGGAGCGCTGCTGGTCGTGTCGCAATTCACGCTGTACGGCGACGCGCGCAAGGGCCGGCGCCCGAGCTTCATCGACGCTGCGCCTACGGAGATCGCGGTGCCGCTTTACCAGCGGTTCGTCAAGCTGCTGCGCGACAGAGGCGCGCGCGTGGAATCGGGCGAGTTCGGCGCGATGATGGATGTCGAGCTGGTAAACGA
>JBGTNB010000622.1:0-6058 GCA_041743285.1 Gemmatimonadaceae bacterium | reverse complement strand
CGACCAGACCGACGGCATCGAGCGCTGCCTTTACACCCGCGACCCCGAACGCAGCAACGATCTCGCGCGCCAGCGGCACCAGCCTTTCCTGCGCGCTCATGGCGCGATCGCGATCGCCGGATTGTAAGGCGTCGCGCACTTCGAGTGTCAGTGCGGGAGCGAACAGCGCGACGGCGAGGATTCCGCCACGGGCACCCATCTCCAGGGCCGCATGCACCGATGCCCCGTTCCCCGTCAGCACACTGAACGCACTCGACTGGGACTGGAGATACGCGCGCAACAGCACCAGATCGCCCGAGCTGTCCTTTATTCCGATCACCTGCTCGTGGCCGGCCAGCTCGGCGACCAGCGATGGTTCGAGCGTAAGGTGCGCGTACTTCGGAATGTTGTACAGCACGACTGGAACGGGGCTCGCATCCGCCACCTGCATGAAATGCGATGTGAGAGCCTGACGCGTCATCGCCGCGCCGTAGTAGTGCGGCGACACGACGAGCACTGCGTCGGCTCCGCGCGCCGACGCCTCGGCCGCCCGTCGGATCGTCAGGCGGGTAGACTCCGCGCCGATGCCCACGATGAACCACTTGTCATCGGGTACCTGTGCCCGAGCACAGTCCACCAGCTGCCGGCGCTCCGCTTCCTCGAGCAGTGCCGCCTCACCGGTTGATCCGGCGACGACGATGCCCTCGAGGCCCGCCGCCAGGTGCGCGGAGATCAGGTTACGAAAAGAGACCGGCGCAAAGTCGCCGGTCTCGGAATCGAAGGGGGTGGTTACGGGGCCGAGTATGCCGCCGAGCAGTCGTGTCACGGATCGAAGATGCTTGAGCTCATGGACATGTTGCCGTTAGGCGCCGACGCTCCGACTGTCTCCTCCCCCTTGCGCGACATCGCCGACAGCATTTCACCGCCACCCGACAATGTGCGCATCTGCAGGTCAAAGTCAGCCGGCCGCGTCGCCGCGGCTACCGCTACATCATAGGCTACCATGCCCTCGCGCACCAGTTGCATCAAATGTTGGTCGAAGGTCTGCATGCCATACTGGTCGTGCCCGTCGGCGATCGCCTCGCGAAGGCTGCTCGTTCGCGACTCGTCCAGAATGAGATCGCGGATCAGGGGCGTTGCGATCATGACCTCCACAGCGGGCACCCGCCCCTTGCCGTCGGCGCGGGGAAGAAGCCGCTGCGACACCACCGCCTCCAGAGATTCGGCGAGCCGGATCCGCGCCACACCCTGTTCCTCGGGCGGGAACATGGCGATCACCCGGTTTACGGTCATCTGCGCATCGGCAGTGTGCAACGTGGAGATCAGAAGGTGTCCGGTCTCGGCGGCCTTCATTGCCGTGTCTATCGTCTCGGCGTCGCGCATTTCGCCGATCATGATCACGTCGGGATCCTGCCGGAGCGCGGCACGCAGCCCGGCCTTGAAGCTTTCGGTGTCCACGCCGATCTCGCGCTGCGTCACCGACGACCGCATGTCCCGGTACAGGAATTCGATCGGGTTCTCGAGCGTCACCACGTGTTTGCTCTGAGCGCGATTGATCTGCTGCACCATCGCCGCCATCGTGCTCGACTTGCCCGAGCCGGTAACGCCCGTTACCAGCACCATTCCCCGTTCCGAATCCGCTATGCGATCCAGCACCTTGGGAAGCCGAAGCTGCTCGAACGTCGGGATCTCGAACGGAATGACCCGTAGGACGATCATGAAGCTCGAGCGCTGCCGCAGAATGTTCACCCGGAAACGCCCCACCCCCGGCACGCCGTACGAGCAGTCGAAGTCCGTTAGGCGGTCGATCCGCGCCCGGTCGTCTTCGTGCGGAATCAGCTTCATGGCGATCGCCCGGGTCTGATCAGGGGTGAGCGCCTGCTTGGTCAAAGGGACGAGCTTGCCGTCGATGCGCGCCCGGAAAACGTCTCCAGCCTTGATGTGCAGGTCGGAGGCGCCCCGCTCTACCGCCGCTTTGATGATCTTTTCCATGGATTAGTACCCGGCCGTCTTGTCGACGATGTTTCGCAGCGGCTCGCCGCGCACGTAGGAGTTCCAGTTCTCGAGCAACAGAGCGGATTGGCGCTCCCAATAGACGTTCGGCGACACGCCCGAGACGTGCGGCGTCAGAATCGCCGAGGGAATGCCCCACAGCGGGCTGTCGGGAGGCAGCGGCTCTTCGCGAAACACATCGAGCACCGCGCCACGCAAACGGCCGTCCCTCAACCGATCGATCAGCGCCTCTTCGTCGAGCAAAGCGCCACGCGCCACATTCACCACTATGGCTGCCTTCGAAAGACGGTCCAGCCTCTCGCCCGTCACCATTCCGCGAGTCTCGGACGTTGCGGGTGCGGCGATGACAAGCACGTTGTGCCGCGGCAGTAGCGCATCGAGTTGATCGGGCGCGGCCACCTCGGTACAGCCGGCAGGAGGCCCAAGCTCCGGGCGGCGCCTAATGGCCGTGCATTGCGCTCCTAGCGCAGCCAGCCGCTCGGCGATTGCGCCGCCAATTCCGCCGCCGCCAATGATCAGCACTCGCAGCTCGCCCAGTTCCAGCAATGGCGATTGGAGCCCGTCGAACGGCTCTTTGTCCCATCGCCGTTCCATTTTCGCGGCCATCGCCAGGTCGAAACCGCGCAATAAGGCCAGAATGCCTCCTACGACGTACTCAGCTATCGGAACGGCATAGATCCCGGCCGAGTTGGTCACCAAAACGTCGCTCCGCACGATTTCCGGAAAAAGAAGCGATCCCACGCCGGCGGACGCGCTGTGTACCCATCGCAACCTGGTGGCTGCCTCGAAAAGATCAGGCGTGAACCCGTACCCCACGTAGACCTCCGCATCTCGAATCGCCTGCAGCGCGTCGGCACTGGCACCGTGTCCGCCGTCGCTCTCGGCGCTCGTGGGCGAGCTGAGCGCGTGCACCGTCCACTGCGGAGGCGCCGCGCTCCGGATCAAGTCCAGCGTACGAGGCGGAATCTCCCACTGTGCCGCCGAGGCGGTGAGGTCCAGAACCAGCTTGCGTAAACCCGCGGTCAATGGTGCCTCCGGATCTGATGCACTTCCGCATCGAAAGCGCCGCGCGCGCATCGAATACGAGTGCCGGTAGTGCCGGCGCTCGGGCGATCGCCTATCGACTGTAAAGTACTCTGTGCGCCGTGCGTGAGAATCGATGGAAAACGTGAGGCACGGGCCGGTCAGGACAGATCCAAACTCAACACGCCATCGTGGTCATCGAGCTCCTCAGCCGCCGACCGGAGACTGGAAGAAGAGCCGTGCACACGAACGTCGACAACGCGAGACCGTTTGGTCTCCCGGACGTCGAACGTGTCGATGCGCAATCCGTTGTCCTGGAGAATTTCCCGGATCTCGGACACAGGTACTTCGAGTGCAAGACGAATCGTCCCGCGCACGCGGCGTCGGGAGAGCACATAATCCTCGAACCGTCCCAGCACGCTCAGCACCAGCATAACCATGGCCGTCGTGCCAGCCGCTGCCAGAAAAGATCCCGCGCCGATCAACATGCCGATGGCGGCTACCACCCAGATGGTGGCCGCGGTGGTCAAGCCGTGAATGGCGCCGCGTGTCTGGAGAATGGTGCCGGCACCGAGAAAGCCGATGCCGGTGACGATCTGCGCGGCGATCCGGCCTGGATCTCCGTTGTTCGGCACGCTCTGCGCAATCACCACCGAAAGGTCGGTGAGGATCGTCGCGCCAAGGCAGATGAGAATGTTGGTACGCAGCCCCGCCGGCTTGCCGGAGAGCTCACGCTCGAGCCCGACCACCCCTCCCAGCGTGATAGCGAGCAGCAGCTTGAGTAGCAGGTCGAGCCGAAGGGTATCCGGCAGCGCCGAGAATGCGTCTATGGGAGGAACTCGCTAGGGTTGTGGCCTCTCGGACTCCGGGCTCGTCTGCGAATCCATCTCGCGCCGTTCGTCTTCCGAGAGCGAGGATGCACCGTCCTCGTACGAAAAGCTGCGCGCGGTTTGCTCGAGTTGCGACTCGGTCGCCTCATCGGCTTCGACCGGCGTAAAGTAGTTTCGGAAAACCCTTCCCTGGCACTTGTCGCAGCGCAGGCCGGCCGGCGGATTAGCGGCGAAAAATTTCTCGTGTCCGCACGTAATGCACACGAGAGTCAACAGCCCATGCGGTCCACCGGTTTCGGCCATATGCAACCCGCCGTAATGAGTTGGAAGCGACTTTTGCAGGAGGCATACGGCATGCCGTGCCGCACTCCTGTGAAGCTTCGCGATTCTACAACAGGCCCATGCGCTCCTTTACCTGGGCCATGGTTTCCTGCGCGATCGAGCGCGCCCGAGCTGCTCCGGCGTCTAGAATTTCACGCACCCTCGCCGGGCTGGCGCGCAGCTCGGCAGCCCGGTCATGAATCGGTTGAAGCTCGGCACGCATGCCATCGAGCAAGACCTTTTTGCAGTCAATGCACCCCCACCCCGCCGTCCGGCACTGTACTGCCACGTGTTCCACGGTTTCCGGAGGATTGAATGCCTTGTGCAGTTCATAAATGTTGCAAACCTCCGGCGTCCCCGGATCCGTGCGCCGAACGCGCTTGGGATCGGTAACTGCGGGCCGCAGTTTGTCCCACACCACCGGGAACGGCTCGAGCAGACCGACCGTATTGCCCGCCGACTTCGACATCTTTCCCGAACCATCGAGTGCGGCCACACGCCGCAACGGTGTGAGTGCGGCCTGGGGCTCGGGAAAGTAGGGCGCGCCGGGCGCATAACGCGCGTTCCAGCGGCGGGCAATCTCCCGGCTCAACTCCAGGTGCTGAACCTGATCCTCGCCTACCGGCACGAGATCCGCCCGGTAAAGCAGAATGTCCGCGGCCTGCAACACGGGATAATTCAACAGGCCGGCCATTACGCTCTCCTGCCGTTGCGCCTTGTCCTTGAACTGTGTCTGCCGCTCCAATTCACCGAGTGGCGTAACCGTATTGAAGATCCAGTTCAGCTCAGTATGTTCCGGAACCTGTGACTGTACGAAGATGGTACAGCGGTCAGGATCGAGTCCCGCTGCCAAAAGCGACATGGCCATTTCCTCGGTGCGCGAGCGCAGCAAGGCGGCATCCATCGGCACCGTGATCGCGTGATAGTTGACTATACAGAACAGACATTCGAATTCATGCTGCAGCGATGCCCAGTTCTTTACCGCGCCCAGGTAGTTTCCGATGTGCAGTTCGCCCGAGGGCTGGATCCCGCTGAAGATTTTCGGCATTCGCGCAAGGTATGAGTGCTCCGAATGCCGTGCAATGGAGCCAGCCCGAGCGCGAAGGTCTGCTGGGTATAGCGCTGACCGCCGCGATTGGCGCTGCCGCACTCATTCGTGGCCGGTCGGCTGAGGCATCCAGCCTGGACTGGCGCGAGAAAAGCCCGGCCGATTTCGTGAGTGACGTCGACACCGCCGCCGAAGCAACGATCCGCGCGGTCATAGCGCGAGAGTGTCCGGAGGCACTCGTCATCGCCGAGGAAGGATCGCCGGACGCGGTGCTCGGCAAGGGCATCGCCTTCATCGTCGACCCGCTCGACGGCACGACGAATTTTCTGCATGGATACCCGCAGTACGCCGTCTCGATCGCCGCGGCCGAAAACGGATCGATAGTGGCCGGCGTCGTGATAAACGTCGCGACTGGTGAGCGATTCACCGCGCGTGCCGGAGCCGGCGCCTGGCGCAACGGCGCCCGCATTCGCGTGTCTGCCATAACGACACCGGCCCGCGCCCTCGTCGGCACCGGTTTCCCCTTCAAGGGCCTCGATCAACTCGATGTCTACCAGCGTCAGTTCGCCGCGATAATGCGCGCCACGTCAGGCATCCGACGGGCCGGTGCCGCCGCGCTCGACCTGGCCGATGTCGCCTGCGGGCGTTTCGATGCGTTCTGGGAGTTGACGCTCATGCCATGGGACTTCGCCGCCGGTTTGCTGCTCGTCGGCGAAGCAGGGGGGATCGTTACGGATTTGTCCGGTGCAGAGCCGGCACTCGTTCCTTCCGGACTGGTCGCCGGTAACCCGGCGATGCACCGGTGGCTGATCGATACGCTGGATGGAGCTGCATAACTAAATGT
>JBGTNB010000621.1:0-1727 GCA_041743285.1 Gemmatimonadaceae bacterium | reverse complement strand
GCGCGACAAAGATGGTGGGTTACGCCTTCGGCTAACCCACCCTACGAGGCGCGAAGCGCCTCTGACTACGGTTGCTCGGGGGCTGACCGATCCCAAGTTTCCCATTCATATCGCAGCCACCAGTTGCCGCCGAGATGTCTGAGGCAGTCACCTGTCGGCTGCTCTAGTGGTCGTTTCGGACATTGTGTTGGGAGAGTGATTTCTCCCGTCACATGGAGAAGCTTCAAGGATGAATCTATGCTGCCAAAACTGCCGCCCCCACCGGATGCATAATGCGTATTTGCCAAGGAAGGATCAGAATCGAATGCAACAACGCCGGGAAACCGCAAACCCTTCAATAAAGGTTCATAGCGTTCTTTTTGCTCGTAAGCCTCCCGATCCCATTCTTCGAACGCCTGAAGTTCTTCAGGCGTCGCATCTACGGGTTTCTCTCTAAATGGGGGAATCCATACAGGATCAACTGGGATACGGGGGGCATAATCCACAATCCATATCAATGGATCATCTTCAAGCTGTTTGCCGAGACGTTCGTATGCCGGTTCATTCAGCATGTAGTGGATTTTGTTCCACCACGACGCGCGATAGAACCTGTACTCCTTATCCCACGTATACAGTCCGAACAGCGTGCCGCCGATCGAGATCAAGACCAAAGCGATAACGATCAGGCGTATCATCATCATATCGCCGGCTGGATCGGCCCGTCTGCTCGTCCGTGTACGAACTGGTCTACGTAGGCGTTGCCGCTGTCGTAGACACTGGCCGCCGGGCCGCGCCAGATGATCTTGCCTTCGAACAGCATGGCGATTTCGTCGGCGATCTTGCGGGCGCTCGCCATGTCGTGGGTGATCGAGACGGCGGCGGCGCCGAGGCCGCGCACCATTTCGACGATCAGGTCGTTGATGGCGTCGGCGGTGATCGGGTCGAGGCCGGTGGTCGGCTCGTCGAAGAAGATCAGGTCCGGCTCCGAGATGATGGAGCGGGCGAGCGAGACGCGCTTCTGCATGCCGCCGGAAATCTCCGCCGGGTAGAGCCCCGCAACGTCCGACCCCAGACGAACCTTCTTCAGCGTCTCGATGGCGCGTTCCTTCGCCTCGGCCCGCTTTGTGCCTTCGGTATTGATCAGGCGGAAGGCGACATTCTCCCACACGGTCAGCGAGTCGAACAGCGCGCCCGACTGGAACAGCATGCCGATCCGCGCCCGCATCGTCTCGCGCGCCTTGCCGGTCGCGTTCGTCACGTCCTCGCCGTCGAAAAATATCTGGCCCTTGTCCGGCGTCATCAGGCCGAGCGCGTTTTTCAGCATCACCGACTTGCCGGAGCCCGACCCGCCGATGATCACCAGGCTCTGCCCGCGCATCACATCCAGGTCGACGCCGCGCAGCACCTCTTTCGTGCCGAAGGATTTCTCGACCCCGTCGAGTTTCAGCAGCGGCGCGCTCATAGGCCGATCTCCACGAAGATTGTGGACAGGACATAGTTGAAGGCCAGCACCAGCACCGCCGCGCCGACCATCGAGTGGGTTGCCGCGCGGCCGACGCCGGTGGCGCCCGCCTGGCTGCGGTCGCCCTGGTAGCAGCCCATGATGGCGATGACCGCGCCGAAGAGGACCGCCTTGATCAGGCCGACGAGGATGTCGTTCGTCGTCACGAAGTCGATCGTGTTGCGCAGGTAGACCGTCGAGTCGAAGCCGAGGCCGAAGACGCTGACCAGCCAGCCACCCATCACGC
>JBGTNB010000620.1:0-2627 GCA_041743285.1 Gemmatimonadaceae bacterium | reverse complement strand
TCCACCGGCAGATCGCGCAGCCTTGGCGAGAACGCCTCGAATACATCGCGCGGCGACCGCATCGGCGCCCCCGCATCCCGAGACTCCTCGGCAAGGCGCCGCCCTAGCTCGAGCGCTGCGTGGACTGCGACCGCGCGCGCCATACCCACACCTACCTGCACCGTGAGCGCCGCCACTGGCTGCATCGCCAGCCGCCTGAGCGACCCCTCGGCTCGCGCCAACATCTCCTCCCCCACCCGCAACGCCGACGCCTGTGCAGTACCGGCCCCGAGCAATATTGCCAGCAGCTCCGCGGAGCTCAGCGACTGGGCGCCGAGCGACTTAAGACGCTCCCTTGGCCGCTCACCAAGCGGCAGCTCTCGTATACTAAGCGCCCGCCGGGGTGGACGGCTAGACGGTGCGCCCGCGGACGTAGCGCCCGTCGTTGCGGGAGGGATGGACGGAACGGCACCCATGGGCTCGGCTCCATTGAACGTGAGCCCCGAACATGCCGCGTACGGCCTGAGCGAGCGTCATCAGGAGAACGCAGCGAGTAGCGACGCGCCATTCAGCGTGGTGCTAGGGCTCTCGCCGGTCCAGAGGAAGCCAGAGCGTGAATGCCGACCCCTTTCCCGGCTCGCTGGCGACGGTGAGATCACCACCGAGCAGACGTGCAATTCGGCGGGCGATCGACAGGCCGAGTCCAGCGCCCGGCTTGTGCTCGTGGGCCTCGAGGCGAGAGAACTCCTCGAAGATCGCTTCGAGCTTGTCCGATGGAACACCGGAGCCGGAATCGGCAACTCGAATGGCGGTCCCGATCCGCTCATTTCGTGCGAACCGCTCCGCCTCCAGATCTATCCGGCCGCCCGTCTCGGTGTACTTCACCGCGTTCGAAAGGAGGTTGGCCAATATCTGTCGAACGCGATCGGGATCGGTGGTGACAGCGGGGAGATCCTCGGCGACTCGAACCTCGATGAAATGTCCAGCAGCCTCCGCCGCCGCTCGATGCTCTTCAGCCGACTCCCGCATCAGCGGCCCTAACTCGACGGGACGGGGCACGATCCTCAATTGGCCTGCTTCGACGCGGGACAGCTCGAGCAGGTCGTTGATGAGCGCGAGCAGAGCGCGCACGGCGCGCCGCATTCGAACAACGCTATCCTTCTGCCCCGGGAGCAGGGGACCCTTTACCCCGTCTTCGAGGAGTTGCGCGTATCCGTCGATCGCATTGAGGGGGTTCTTGAGATCGTGGCTCACGCCGCGCACCAGATGCGCCCTACTTTCGGTAGCGCGTTCGAGCTCCACACGTCTCCTTTCTGCCTCGCTAGCGGCGACGCGAAGCCGATGACCAAGCCAGCCGACGACGGCCACCGCCGCGAGGGAGACGAGGCCGAGGAAGAGAGCGACGGTGCGCTGCGCGCGCTCTGCTTCGAAAATTCGCTCTCGGCTCAGCTGCGCGTGCGTCGTTATTTCGTGATCGAGGAATGCGGCGGCGAGAACCAAATCCTCGTAAAGGCTTTGCCGCAGCGGATCATTGATGCGGGGGTCGCTCGCACGCTTATCGATGAACCCTTCGACTGCCGCATGCCACTCGTGCTCGAGTCTCCGGAGCTCTGAGTAGCGGTCTTGAACGGCGCCTTGGAGCGTGGCGGCGATCGGTGCGAGTTGCGCGTACGCGATCTGTTCCTGCGCCGCCGCCTGTCTATACCGACCCACGAGGCTATCCTCGCCGCTCTCGAGATAGTCGTGTAGAACGGAGCCCTCAATAGCCAGCGCCAGCTGGACTTGTGAGACCAAGGTCCGCGCCGGCTCGGTGAACGACCGAATCTGTGTGCGATGCGGCTCCGTATACCGTCCGCCCAGAATGGGAAGCACTACCAGCGCCAGCAGCGTGAGAATTACGAACGCGAGCGGCATCCACGTCGCCAACGCGCCTTTTACGCCGCCCTGCTGGCGCAACTTCCCGGGAGCTGGCCGCCCGGTAGTGTCGAGGCCTTCCCCGCTCACCTGCAGATCACTTCGGCGGACGAGCCCGTGGCGATGTGGTGACTAAAGGTTTGAGAGCGCTCATGATCATCTCTTGCGAGTGCGATGGTTGTGAATCGATTTGCATTACCGCGCTGCCCGGCAACCAGTTCCAACGGCCGGCCAGTCGCAGCAGCGCCGGTCCCAAGGCCAACCTGATTACGGTCACGTCGATTGCCACCGCAATTGCAAGAGCCAATCCCAGGATCTTCATGAAGATGAACTCACTCATGATGAACGCACCGAATACGACGATCATCACGATTCCGGCACTGGTGATTACGCCGCCAGTCCGCGACACCCCCTCGATAATGGCCTCGCCTTCTCCCGCACCGTCCCGCCGAGATTCAGCGACGCGAGACACCAGAAACACCTCGTAATCCATGCTCAGGCCGAACACGGTGCAAAAGACGAGCAGCGGAACGGCTGGAAAGATTCCGTCGAGCGGTTCGATCAACCCGAGCCACCCCGATCCGAAGCCGTGCTGAAAGACTAGCACCACCGCACCGAACGCGGCGCCCACCGAGAGAAGATTCAGGGCGATGGCTTTCACGGGAATCAGGACCGAGCGAAAGCCGATCAGCAGAGCGACGAACGTCGCGCCAAGCACCAGCGCGACGACGCGC
>JBGTNB010000619.1:0-4728 GCA_041743285.1 Gemmatimonadaceae bacterium | reverse complement strand
GCCAGCGACCGCGGCGCGGGCTGCGGCAGAACGCCGCCCGGCGTGCCGAAGTGCAAAGCCAGCCCCTGCTCCACCAGCGGAGTGCGGGGAGTCGGCGCCGCGAACACGCGCCGCTGAGAATCATAGTAGAGTGCGCCCACCTCTTCAGGCGGGCGTGACCTGACGAATTCATCGGCGCTGGCCAGCGCCGAGAGCCATGCCTCCTTTGCCGATCGAACATCGATCGGGCGGGCGAGGTGGAGGCGATCCATCTCTTCCTGCCGCTGTTTCCCTCGTCGTTTGAGGAGCTCCAGCAGAGACAGCGGCGTGAAGCCGGGATCCTTGCCGGCCGCTGCCCACACCACCGCTCCTAACGGCAGCAGGTGCTGTTCGACGTACAGGATATCCACGTAGTCGCGCGGCTCATCCCGTCCCGCGAGCGCGAGCACCTTGTTGATGGCCAGGTCCATCTCGTGGAGGACGAACCCGCCGAACTCATCCCGTATGGGAGGCAGAAAGCGCCAGGCCGAATCATGAGCCCAGTCGATGCGAGTCACTTCTCCCGCGGTTGCGACTACGGCCCGAATGAATCCTGGCTGGCTTAGCTCGACGTCTACCTGATAGCCGCTATCCGCCAGCAGCGCGGAATCGTCACGAAACGCAGCCGCGACGCGCTCTGTCGAGTCGTGGAAGAAGTCGAGATGGGTGCTGTACCGGATGGAGTTGGGGGACATGTAGAGCGCGGCTCCACCCGCCAGGTAGCTGTCGGGCGCACGATTGCGTGCAAGAAGCGCAAGGATACTGCGCTGGACCACCGTCAGCGGCACAACCGGCTCCCGATTCTCCACGCTTCGGCGTTCCCGTGCTTCATGAGCTGTTCACCGACCCACGGCACGTCGGCAATGCCGATTTCCAGATCCTTCCGATAGGACCAGAAGCAGGAGGCGTAGAATCGCCGGAATGCCTGCCGAGCCTCCTTGATCCGCACCATTGCGCGCGCCGTTTCGGGATCGAGTGCGCGCCGGCTCTTCCGTCCGCCGCGTCTGCCGATCTCCGACAGGTACTTCCGAACCTCATCATCCATAAGCAACGTTAGCCGCTTACGTTATCCTGGACAAGCGGCACGGACTGCCTCTGGGGAGCGGTTCGGCCGTTTCTCAGCTTGGAGATTCACCGGCGGCGTTCCCTCGCCGAGCTTGCGCTGGCGCCGCCGAGCTTCACACAGGCCTTGGTGAGGGGACGAACGGGTTGGACAACCCTTCGCGCCACCCGATTCCCGATTCCCGATTCCCGACTACGGCACCCTCCCAGGCGACGGCTGCGCCGCGACGAAATCGTTGGAACTCGACCGCGTCCGCAAGAGAATCGCCCGCCCATCCGGCATGCTGCCTATCGCGCGGCGGGTAATGGCACGGAGGTCGACGGCCCAGTTGGTGATCAGCCGCGCCTGCTGCGCATCGAGAGACGCGTGAACCGGAGAGCCACAGGTCTCGAACAATGGGTTGACTGGTCCCCACGTGACGACATCGAGGAGCGCATCACTTGGAATGCGGACCCACGTCCGGTTGTCGCCAGCCAGCATCGACGGCTGACTCGGAAGGTCGACGGCGGATGCTACGGCCAGAACGGGATGGCTACTGTAGAAGCTCATGCCACGATTGCTCAGGTCACCGCCGTCGCTCGGTCCGATGCTCAGCATGTCGGGGACCGACGGATTATCGGCATCGGCGCCGCCCCGAAACTCGTAGTTTGCAATTCGCAGGTCGAACACGAGAGGGGTGAACGATGTGTGATCGATCGCGTCCGTAGCAAGCAGAATCGCCCCGCCAGCGGGAAGGTGTGGCGCGCTCGGCGGAAAGGCATAGATGAAGGTCGCCCAGATACCTAACGAATCGCGCTGAAACGGCGCACTCCCGGTACAGCTGTCAAGATCGGGGTTGTTAAACGTGCCCGGAAACCCCGCCAGCACGATCTTGTCCGCCAGTGGTACCGCGGCGTCCGAGTTATTGTAGATCTCGAAATAGTCGCCATCATCGTAGTACGTGCTCCCCACGAGCGGCTCCCCGCTCCACACTTCGCTTATAACGAGGGATCCTCGTTGGGACGCGGTCATCGACACGTCGAGCGATCCATCCGGTGCGCTCAGGGACAGGGAGCCGGCCCCGCCAAAGGCATCCACCTCGTCGATGCCGGCCGGCAGCGCACTGCGTTCGGAAGCATTCAGCAACCGAACCGCGGAGAGCAGATAGGTTCCGGGGAGGAGATCGGGGAACACGACCGCGCCAGTTTCGTGGGTGACTTTCGAGATCGGTGTGCTGGAACCGATGCGCGTAATCGTCACGTTACCACCGGGTACCGCGCCGGCCGCCCAGCCGAGCGCCGCTGCTACCGGTGCTGCCGCAGGGGATGGCCGAAGCGACACCGTGAGCGAGGCGCGCTGCACCCCGCCGGTGGTATCCGGTAGAGTGCCCGTTGGGAGGCGCGACTCGGTGCTGGAACACGACGCAGCCGCGACTGTCATAGCGATCGCTGCCCACCCACGACCGCTCGCCGATGGCGCGGCGCGACTCCATCTCCGCAGCCACTTCGCGTATCGCGGCGTCATGGGACTGCTCCCGGGGTGGCCACGGCGGCGATGAAGTCTCGAGCGCTCGACCGCGTCCGCAGGAGCAGGGCTCGTCCACTCGGCAAAGTCCCGATGTGGCGCCGCGTAATGGACCGGAAATCGGAGGACCAGTTGTCGATCACTCGAGCTTGCTCCTCATCCAGACTCGGATGAATGGGCGAACCGCACGACGGAAACGTTGAATTCACTCGCCCCCACGTTATGACGTCGAGAATCGCAGAGGCGGGGACCCGGACGTACGTGCGGCCGCTGAACGGCTGCTGAGGAAGCGCGGCGAGATCGACGCGGTCGGCAATGGCGATCGCCGGCTGCGATGAGTAGTAGCTGAGCCCGTGTCCCGTGACGCCGCCGCCGTCGGTCGGCCCGACACTAAGCATGTCCGGCACCTGTGGATTGTTCACGTCGGCAGGCCCCCGGAACTCGAAACCGGCTGTCGTGAGATCGAAGGCGGCCGAGAAAACAGAGTCAAGGAACAGCAGAAGAGGGGGATGAGCTCAGACCCTCCGCCGCAAACGAACACCGAGCCGTCCCTCCCCCGTTGCTGTGAGGCTCCGCCGCAGACTGAACCGCGGGACCGTGCCCCGCGCGCGTAAATCGCTCGCTCACCGCACCTGACCCGCCACTCGTCCCACGGATCATGACGTTCGCCGAGCGTCGCAAAAGACGCGTGGTTTACGCCTCACGTCGGCACGCCCCATGCGCGGTAATGGCAGGACACCGACACCTCCCACGGAGGCTAACGCAAACATCTGGAGGCAACGCCTGCTTTCACGCTTGACGAAGCGCCTGACGACAAACGATGCACCTGGAGGCCGGCGTTCGTGGATGCTCGCGCGACGCGCGGCGATAGTTGCACTCGCGCTCCTCGGCGGTTTCGCTCTGGTCGCATCGAACGGGCCGCCGCGCGAGCCAGCCGCACCCCAGCCGACACGCGTCCCCAGTCTCGAAGCCCAAGCCGATTCGCAATTGTGGATCGAGGTCCGGAACGTCACCATGCACCTCGACCACCGCGCGACGATTCGCGTCAGGCGGCTGCGCGGACAGGTGCAGAGCACGACGGAGGGTCAACCGGCGATCCTCGATGACCGCCGCTCATTCTCCATCCAGGTGACCAGCGGCACGGTCGGCCTCACCGGCGACGATCTGACGACCCTGCTCAACGAGTTCGTCTTCGCCTACGATGGCGCGCCCCTCAAGGACCTCCGTGCCCGTCCGGAGGGAGGGCAGGTAACGCTCGAGGGGACGATGCACAAAGGGGTAGACCTGGGCTTCACCATCAACTCGGCGATGAGCCTTACGCCGGAAGGGATGATCCGGCTGCATCCGACCAAAACGCGCATCCTCGGTATCAATGGCCTCAAGCTGATGAACGCACTTGGCCTGGAACTCGACGATCTGCTCGATCTGGGGGCGTCACGCGGCGCGACGGTAAGGGGGAACGACATCTATCTCGATCCGGAAAAGATTCTTCCACCGCCGGCGATCGCCGGGAAGCTCGCGTCGGCACGAGTAGACGGCGACGAGGTCGCGATCGAGTTCATGACGACGCCCGCGGACTCCGTCTTCGGCAGCTACGTGCGTCCTGACTCGACGGTTCCCAACTTCGTCTACTTCCGCGGAGACCGTTTGCAGTTCGGCAAGTTGCTCATGTCCGACACCGATCTCCTGATCGTCGATGCCAACCCGTCGGACCCGTTCGATCTGAACCTGCAGGAGTACGCCAAGCAGCTCGTCGCCGGCACGTCGCGCACACTGCCCAATATGGGCCTGCAGGTGGAGATGCCTGACTACCGCACGCTCGGGCCAGAGGTGCTCGCGGATCGCACGCCAGCGACCCCAGGAGATCGCCGCTGATCCGACGAGCGTCCGGCTTGACGGCCTCGCGACCTCATTCCTTTATTAGAATCGGCTATTAGAATCGGCTCCGCCTTCTTTCCGCGGTGGCAGCGGATTAAGGCTATCGGCGCGCCGAAAAACCTTTATTGAACCACAGAGCCATCTGAGGTTGTCTGTCAAGGGTTTTAAGCAGCAGCATCAGCGACGTGCAATACGGGAAGAGATGCGCTCACGGGTGAGTGGCGAAGGTGCAGCGCGCGAATATAGCGCGCGTCATCGTAAGGGGT
>JBGTNB010000618.1:0-3558 GCA_041743285.1 Gemmatimonadaceae bacterium | reverse complement strand
GCGGAGCGCCGGCTCGTGCCGCGTGATCCCCATTGCCGGCGACCTGCGGCTGCCGGGGCTGGGGCTTTCCGCTGACCAGCATGCCGCGCTCGCCGCCGAGGTAACCACAGTACTGCATCTCGGGGCGACCACGGCATTCTCGCAGACGCTCGTCGATGCGCGCGCTACGAATCGCGAGGGCACCCGGCATTTGCTCGAGCTCACCCGCGATTGGATGGGCGTGTCGCGGCTGATTTACGTGAGCACGGCGTTCGTGGCCGGGGCACGTACGGGCCACATCGCCGAGAACGACCTCACTACACCTCCGGCATGGATCAACGCGTATGAGCAATCCAAGTTCGAGGCCGAGCAGTTAGTCCGCGGCGCCACCGTGCCGTGGGCGATCGTTCGGCCGTCGACAATCGTCTGCGACGATTCCTCGGGCAGGATCTCCCAGGTGAATGCGGTCCACCGCGCTCTGCGGCTCTACTTCAGTGGACTCGCCGCCATGCTGCCGTCGACCGGACGGTCCACGCTCGATGCCGTCACTACCGATCACGTGGCGCGAGCCCTCGCTCGCGTTGCGCTGGCGCCTAACGTAGGTGGCGAGACCTACCACGTCTGCGCCGGAGCCGGCGCCATGCCCCTCAGCGAGCTCCTGAACGAGACGTACCGGCTGTTCGACCGGGAGCCGGCGTGGCGGCGGAAGGGGATCGCAAGGCCGGTACAGGTCGATCTCGACACGTACCGATTGTTCGAGCGGGCCATCGAGGACGCAGGTAGTCCGCGCGTAAGGCAGGCGGTTCGCTCGCTCAGCCATTTCGTACCGCAGATGGCCCATCCCAAATGCTTCGGCACGACCAACACCGATGCGCTGCTCGGACATCCTGCGCCAACGGTGACGTCATTCTGGACGAACATGGTTGAAACCGTGGTAGGAAGGGCAGATGCCAGGGAGGTTGCATGACTACGCGCGCGCGGTTGACCGCCGACATGGTGCGCTGGATCCGAGAACAGCTGGCTCCGCCGGCCGCGGAGGTCCACGCCGAGACCTTGCTATTCGCCGATGGGATCCTCAGCTCGATAAAGGTGCTCGAGCTCATCGCCTGGACCGAGCGCGAGATCGGACGGATCATCACCGACGCCGAGATCAGGCTGGACAATTTTCGAACCGTACAGCGGATTGCGGACGTTTTCGGGGGCGCGGATAACGATGCGCCACGCTGACCGGGCAGTCCGCGCCGCGCACGCGCGAGGCGAGCTCTGGACTCCTGCGCCCGGGCTCATTGGACTTCGCGGTCCTGCCCTGCGCGCGCTCCGCTTCATCGAAATGCAGATCGCTTCACTCGTCCAGGCCGAGAATCCGGACGAATGGATGGTCCCGCCGGCACTGCCTCTGGAGGCATTGGAACGCGCCGGCTACTTCGCGTCCTTTCCCCAGTGGCTAACCCTCGCCTCGCACCTGACGAGCGACGCCACCGCACTCGAGCGGATCGCCGCGAGCGAGCATCCGGCCCGCGATGCCTTGGCGGCCAGCGCTCCGGCTTCCGCGGCCCTCCCACCTGCAGTCTGCTACCACATATATTCGGCGCTGGCTGATACCGTCGTCAGGTCCCCCCGCCTCATAACGGCCCAGGGATGCTGCTGGCGGCATGAGGGCGAAGAGCTCGCTCCGCTGCGCCGCGGCTGGGCGTTCTCCATGCGCGAGCTGGTCTGCATCGGGACCGAAGCCGAGTGCAAGGCGTTCCGGGATCGCGGCGCGACGGCGGCGAGTACGCTCGCTACTCGTCTGGGTCTCGCCTCCACCATCGACCCGGCCGAGGATCCGTTCTTCGCTCCGACGGCAAGAGGGCGAGCCCTCATCCAGCGTCTTAAGGAACTGAAGCTCGAGTTGCGTCTGGACATCGGCGATGGCGACTCGGTAGCCGCGGCGTCGTTCAATCTTCACGACCAGTACTTCGGCGAGCGGTTTGGCATTCGCCTTCGCGACGGATCACCGGCGTTCACCGCTTGTGTGGCTTTTGGCCTCGAACGGTGGCTGCTCGCCGACATGGTGGCTGACTCGGAAAATGCGCCCAGCCTGGACGCGCACTCATGATGCGGCTTTACGCACGTCACGCGCGCGCCGCCGATCGCGGCCGGTGGTCGGTAGAGCGGGACATCAGATGGTGCGACATCGCACCAGAGATCGCGCTTGGCGAACCGGCGCTGCTTGCTGGATTGCGGAGTGCCGCGCTGATCGAAGCCTATCACCCGGTGAATCTGCAGCGTCTGCTCGCCGAGACGTGGGACGATGTCGACGCGGGCGTCGTCTTCTCGCTCGAGCTATACGAGGGATTCAAGCACTTTCACGCCCTCCGGCTCTATCTCGAGGCAGTCGGCTATGAGCCGGCGATTACCGATGCTGACATCGTCACGATGCGTCGTGAGGCCAGAGCCGCCGACGATGCGCCTTACGACCTGATCGATCGTCTCGTCGAGTTCATGTTGTCCGAGCACCTCGCCGCCTACTTCTTCCGGAGGCTCGGGGAGCAGACGCGTGAGCCGGTGCTTGCCGAGCTGCTCGGACTCATCGCCGCCGATGAAGTGCGGCACGCGCAGAGCGCGTCGGATCTCATCGCCAGGCGCATTGCACTGGATCCCGGCATCACCTCGCGGGTGCTGCGAGCGGCGGCCGACTTCCACCATTTCGGCGAGCGGGCGATCGGCGACGTGCCTGTCGCCATTCCAGGCGATCCAATGGCCATTCGCACGTTTGCCAGGCGGATCGAGCGCCTGTGCGGCAAGCGTCTCGTCGATCATCTCAAGGAGACCCTCCGATGAGTACCATCGCACGAATGCCATCCCAGATAGGCCGGCGGGAGCTGGCACTCCTCAACTTCTATCGTGCGTCGGAGTTGCACGGGGGCCTGATTCTCGGCCAGGTCGCTCGCCGCGCGCGCGATGGAGATCTCGTGCTTCAACTCCTGCGTCACGCAGCCGAAGAAGTGGAGCATGCGCGGCTGTGGACGGAGACGATCATCGCAGTCGGCGGACGAGTGGAGCCGGTTCGCCGGACGTACCAGGCTTTCTATGCCGAAGCGATCGGTTGCCAGGTGGGCATGCTGGAGGTGTTGGCCCTCACTCAGGTCTTCGAGCGTCGCGTATATCGCCACTTCCTGGAGCATCGGCGCCGGGCGGGCACCCATCCGGTCGTGGCGCAAGCTCTAGGGCAGATGATCGAGGAGGAGAAGAGCCACCTGTCGTGGGTGAAGGAATGGCTGGATGAGCAGGCGGCGACCCGAGGGGCCCTCGTAAGCGAGCTGATGGCTCGTTATGCGGCGATTGACGATCGCATCTACGGTGCGGTGACGGCGGAGCTTGGCTGGAGGAGCGCAGCATGACCAGCCTGCGGACGACCTTGCCCCACCGGCGCAAGAGCACAGCCGCGCCATGCATGCGCATGGAGCGCCTGTCGCTTCCCGGAGCTCGCTCCGGCCGGCTCATCTTCGCGCAGGTGCGAGAGGACCCCCGGGTCGAGCTGTCGGCTCTGCACCCCGGGGCGGAAGAGCGCGCTATAGTCATCGGTTCGGGGGGATG
>JBGTNB010000617.1:0-1533 GCA_041743285.1 Gemmatimonadaceae bacterium | reverse complement strand
CACACTGTCGAGCCGCGCGAGGACTCCGCGCACCGTTCCACGCGCGTCACGCAGCAGATCCATCACTTGCACGCCTTCTTCCACCCGCACGCCGGCCGATCGCGCGCGATCGAGCAGAATTTCGTCGAGCACCGTCCGGCGAAGGGCCAGTCCGCGGTCTCGATAGGCGGGATACCCGTGGCCGGCGGCGAAGTCCCCCTGCATCATCTCACCGTTGGGGGAGCGCACCCGCATGCCGGACAGCTGTGCGGCGCCCGCACCTTCCACTCTGTTCAGTGCGCCCATCGCATCGAGCAGCCGCGAGGCCTCGGGGCTCAGGTACTCGGAGCAGGGTTTGTCGCGAGGGAAGTGCGCTCGGTCGAGCAGACGTACGTTGACGCCGGCCCGGGCCAGTGCCCAGGCGGTGTACGCGCCTGCCGGCCCTCCGCCCACGACCACCACGTCGTCTGCCCGCTGCGTCACGAAACCGCCCTCGACAGGCGCTGAAAGATTCCCATGTAACGCCAGTGCGGACGCGGCAGGCGGAGCAGCGAAGCGGTGCGAGTGAGCAGGGGCAATACCGGCGAACGGGAGTCGGCCGAGAACATGAATCGCGGGTGATCGCTGGCGAAGGCGCGAAGGCGATTCACCGCCCGATTCAACGGCAAGGCGGCGGCATGGTAGAAAGTCGGCACGAGCAGTGGATCGTCAGGCGCGATAACGCCGTCGTCGATGGCGATTCGTTGCAGCGTGGTGCCGGGATACACCCTGACGCCCACCGTAATGTAGACCGCATCGCCGCGCCCCAGCCGCCAGGCCGCAAATCGAAGCGTCTCTTCCAACGTCTCGGCCGTCTCACCAGGCCCGCCAATGAGAAAGATCCACAGAACCCCGATACCAGCCGCCTCCACGTCGCCGGCGACGGTACGGACCTGCTCGGCGTCGAATCCCTTCTGCAGCCGTGCAAGCACGGAATCGCTTGCGCTCTCCGCGGTTATCCCCAGCCAGCGGAAGCCCGCGCGCCTCATCGCGGCCAGCAGCTCCGGCGGCGCGTTGGCTGGCGTGAAGTTGGTAGTATCGAGATGAACGCGCAGGCCCCGCCTGACGATCGCTTCGCACACCGCCGTCGCGTGACGGGATGGAGCGTTGAAGGTGGAGTCGACGAACTCGAAATGCCGCACGGCTTCATTCCGGTGGAGCGCCTCCATCTCATCTACCACCCCTTCGGGATCGCGCAGGCGATAACCCCACCCCTCGACGTTGAGATAGGTGCAGTAGACGCACTTGAACACGCAACCGCGCTTGGTCTGAATTGGCACCGTGGCACCGTGGCGCTCGTAGCGCCGGAGATCCAGCCAGCGGGACTGATGCGACGGCGGAAGTGCATCCAGGTCGGCGCCGCCACCTGGCGGGGAAAGACGAGCGCGTCCGTCGATGCGCCTTACGAGTCCCGGGATGTCCCCGGGATCGCGGCCGGCCGCTATTGCGTCGACCAGCGCCACAGTGGCGCGCTCGCCATCGCCGGCTACCGCGTACTCCACCTGCAGAGATCGG
>JBGTNB010000616.1:0-3651 GCA_041743285.1 Gemmatimonadaceae bacterium | reverse complement strand
CGCCTCCGCGGACGGCACGGCGCGCAGCCGCACGCTGACCTCGGTAATCGCTCCGAGAGTGCCCCACGAGCCGGTGAACAGGCGCGTGATATCGAAGCCGGCAACATTCTTGACCACGCGCCCGCCCGCCCGAATCAGATCTCCCGTTCCGGTCACGGCTTCGATGCCGAGCACCTGATCGCGCGCGGTTCCGAACGCGTGTGCCAACGGACCCGCGGACGCCGTCGCCACCGTCGCGCCCAGGGACCCGAGATCCGACCCGAACGGGTCGAGCGCCAACCACTGGCTTTCGGCGGAAACGGCGCGCTGAATGTCGCCGAGCGGTGTGCCGGAGAGCGCGGTAAGGGTTAAGTCGCCGGGGACGTACTCGACGATTCCGGTAAGTCCGGCGAGATCGAGGGTACGCGCTGCCGACACCGGATGCGCCGCGTCGAGCCATTGGCGCTGGCCGGCGATCCGCATCGTATCACCTCGTGCGTGTGCGTCGGCTATCTGTTCGCGAACGACGCTGGCCGCCGTTGCGCCCATTACCGCCATCCGTGGCCGCCGCCTAACGAAGTGAGCTCCGCCGGTGCCGCGCGCCATTCGCGGCAGGACCGCACCGGCACCACCTTCGAAGGGTTGGCGCGGTGCAGCGGGTCGAACACGCTGCGCAAGGCGCACATCGCCGCCAGCGACTCGGTCGAGAAAGCGAGCGGCATGTAGTCGAGCTTGTCGATACCGATGCCATGTTCCCCGGTGACCGAGCCGCCGGCAGCCACACAGGCTTCCATGATCTCCCGCATGGCGAGGTGAACCCGCTCTACAACCGCCGGGTCGCGGCCATCGTAGGGAATGTTCGGATGCAGGTTGCCATCACCAGCGTGAAACACGTTGCACACTTTGACCTGATGCCGCTCGGCGATCTCGGTGACCGCGGCACGGACATCGGGAAGCCGCGTGCGAGGTACCACGGCGTCCTGCACGACCAGCTCCGGTGCCACCCGGCCCATCGCCCCGAATGCCTTCTGTCGTCCCTGCCAGAGCCTGGCGCGGGCAGCCGCATCGCCGGCCACCAGCACGTCGCGAGCCCCGCGTGCCTTGCAAATGGCGCGGATCGTCTCCGCATCTTCGTCGAGCCCCGCGGTCAGCCCGTCCACCTCCGCCAGGAGTACGGCCGCGGCGTCGATAGGATAGCCCGCGGCGTAGATTGAAGCTTCGACCGCGCGAATCGTACCGTTGTCCATCATCTCGAGTGCGGCGGGAACGATACCGCTGCCGATGATGTCCGAGACGGCGCGCGCCGCGTCCCCTACCGTCATGAAGTCGGCGAGTAGCGTGCGAACCGCCTCGGGATTGCGCGTCAGCCGCACTGTCACGTCGGCAGCGATGCCAAAACAGCCTTCGGATCCGACGAACGCGCCGAGTAGATCGTAATGATCGGCTTCGCCATCGGCGCTTCCTAACAAAACAATCTCACCGTTCGGCAGAACGACGGTGGCGGCAACGACGTGGTTGAGCGTGACTCCGTACTTCAGGCAATGTGGACCGCCCGCGTTCTCGGCGACGTTCCCACCGATCGTGCACGCGGTCTGGCTGGACGGATCGGGTGCGTAATGCAGGCCGAAAGGCAGCGCAGCTTTCGTCAGGCGTGAGTTGACGACTCCCGGCTCGACGAGCGCGAGGCGGTCGTCGGCATCTATCGCCAGAATACGGTCCATCCGGTTCAACCCGATGAGCACGGTGTCCGGATCGGCCAGCGCGCCGCCGGAGAGTCCGGTTCCCGCGCCGCGCGGCACGAAGCCCCGTCCCTCGGCGTGCAGTGCCTGCACGACCCTGACGAGCTCCTCGCGCGAAGCGGGGAACACCGCGAGCGGCGGCCGGCGGCGATACGTCGGCAGCCCGTCGGCTGCGTAGGTGAGCAGTTCGGCGGGGTGGGTAAGCACTCCACGGGGGCCGACCCCGGTCCGCAATCGCTCGGCGAGCTTCTCGAACGATGCCTGCACGATCACTGCACCTCGGGCTCGGCCGCCCCGGCCTGCCTGTATCCGGCACGCGCGGCGAGAGAGTCGGGCAGGACCGGCCGAATGTCGTCAGGCGTGCCCGCTTCGCCGTCTGGTCCCATTGAATAAAGATCGTATGCGCGCCCATCGCCTGAAGGCTCGTACGCGTAAATGCGTGGCTTCAGCACGCCGGCCGTCTGATCGTAGATGTTGATGGTGCGCAATATCGCCGGCCGCTGTTGGAGCGCTGAAAGAGATGGGGGATAGTTCCCCTTCTCCTCACGGAAGCTCTCGATTTCGCGGACGAGCGTGAGCAGATCATTCTGCACGGCCAGGGTGCGTGCCTGAGAATAAATGTCGGTGTCTTTGGTGAGGAACAGGGTGAAGGCTACGAACCCGATGATGTTCAACAGCGCACCTCCGGCTGCGACGAACGCGGCGGTCATCGCGCGCGGCCTGCTGGAGAGGAGTCCCCAGGTAAGGCCGATGGCTCCGAACAGTATGCCGAAGATGGGGAGGAATGCGAGTCCGGCTACGGTAAACAGCGGCCAGGAGCGCTTAGGCGGCGTTGTCGTGGGAGGCGGCGCTCCTGCAGGTGCGTGCTCGTGAGGTTCCATGCATCAGCCGCCAGATTGGCGTGAAAGTCCATGATTCCGGCTCCGTGGCGGGCCGTTAGGGGCACCGGGCGCGGCGGTGAGCATCGGAATCGCCGCACGCGAAAAAGGGCCGGCCAGCGGCCGGCCCTCGTTCTGGCGGTGAAATGCCTTACGCCGCCGTCCAGAATCCGGCGAGTGCCGTACCGTCGGGACTCTCCCGCAACTTCTCGAACGCGCGTTCGCGAATCTGCCGGATGCGTTCCCGGGTTACCCCCATCAACGCGCCGATCTTTTCGAGCGTCATCGCCTCCGAACCCTCATCGAGTCCGTAGTACAGATACAGAATCTTCCGTTCGCGCGGCGTTAGGTACTTTCGGAACACCCGGTCGATGAATTCACGCATCAACTTGAAGTCCGTGACTTCCTCGATCTCGGAGCCCTGCACCCCGACGAACCTTTCGCCGAGTGTAGAGGCTTCACGATCGGATCGATCGATCGGCGCATCGAGGGAGATCTCGGTGGCCGACATCTGCCGCGAGTGCCTCACGTTCTCCGGCGAGTCCTCGATCAACCGCCCGACCTCTTCGTCAGTCGGGTCCCGCTTCAGCACCTGGGCGAGCACGGTTTCGGCGCGCGCCAGCTTGATGAGGTGGGAGTTTTGATTGAGGGGAATTCGGACGGAGCGCGTCTGTTCGGCGAGGGCTTTCAGGACCGCCTGCCGCACCCACCAGACCGCGTAGGAGATGAATTTCACCCCTTGGTCCGGATCGAACTTTTTCACAGCCTTCAGGAGTCCCTCGTTCCCGATCGCGACCAACTCGCTCAGATCGAGGCCGTGACCTTGGTACTTCTTCACGTACGAGATTACGAACCTGAGATTCGCGGTGACCAGCCGTTCGGCCGCTGTTTCATCGCCGGATCTTGCCCGGCGAGCCAGCTTCCGTTCTTCGGCAGGATCCTCAATGAGAGGAAGCTTCTGGATGTCGTGGAGGTACTGGTCGAACGCGGAGGAGGGGGAGGATCGGAAAAATACCCTCGACCTACTCTCGGTCACGTGCTCCATACACGCCCCA
>JBGTNB010000615.1:0-6122 GCA_041743285.1 Gemmatimonadaceae bacterium | reverse complement strand
CTCCGCGAAACACGCCCCCGGCGACCGCCGCCATCAGCGTTGCCTGCGGTGCGGCAAGCGGCTGGGGGTGCGCGGCCGTCGGCACACCGATCCCGTACGCCTGGAGCAACAGCTTGAGAACCGGTGCCATGATGAACGCCGACACCGCCACTCCCACCACCTGCATGATCTGCTGCTTGTACGGAGTGGCACCGACGATCCGTCCCGCCTTTAGATCCTGCATGTTGTCGCCAGCTATTGCGGCTGCGCATGCGACGGTGGCACCGATGAAGATTGCCGCCGCCGGGCCCAGCGGATTGTCGGCGCCCATCAGAGCCAGCAGCAGGAGCGCGGCGGTGAGAATGGTGGCGATCGTCACGCCGGAAATCGGATTGTTCGATGAGCCGACGAGTCCCGCCATGTATCCGGCAACCGCCGAAAAAAGAAAACCGGCGATGAGCATGATCACCGCCATCAGCAGTCCAATCCATAACGACTGCGTGAAATAGACGAACATCGCGCCGAGCGGAATTGCCGTCAATACCAGCCCGGCACCGACCCATGGCATTGGCGCATCACGCTCGGTACGGACGATGGCCTGCTGCCCCGGCGTCCGTTGCGCTCGATAGGCATCGAGCCCCGATCGAATCCCCCCGGCTATGCTGGTCCGCAGCTTGATCAACGCCCACAAGCCGCCGATGACCATGGCGCCCACACCGAGATATCGTGTCTGGGTGCTCCACAATCGGCCCGCCGCGTCCACCGCCTCAACACCCTCCGGCACACCCTGTATCCAGGCAACGATCGGTATCGCAACCAGCCAATTCATCGCTCCGCCAAGAAAGATCAGGATGGCGATGTTGAGCCCTACGATGTAGCCAACTCCGACGAGCGCTGGCGAAAGGTTGGTACCGAAGTAGGCAATCGTCCCTCCCACGTACCGCGCCGACTCGAGCACGCCGCCCCATAACCGCACCCCGGTGTCGCCGAGCTTGAACAGCGCGCCGATCAAACCGGCCCACGCCAGATACTTGACCCCTGCTCCACCCCGTTCCCCGACTTTCAGAACCTCCGCCGTCGCCACCCCTTCAGGAAACCGCAGCGGATTCTCCACGATCAGCGCGCGCCGCAGCGGGATTGTGAACAGCACGCCTAACGCACCCCCCAAGCCGGCAATCAGCGTCGTCTCCCAATAATTGAACTCAGTCCACGTTCCGAGGATGACCAGCGCCGGAATGGTGAAAATCACACCCGCCGCCAGGCTTTCACCCGCCGATGCCGCAGTTTGGACGATGTTGTTCTCGAGAATGTTCGAATCGCGGAACATCTTCAGCACCGCCATCGAGATCACCGCAGCGGGAATCGAAGCGGAAACGGTGATGCCTGCGAACAAACCGAGGTATGCATTCGCGCCGGCCAGCACCACCGACAGGATTACGCCGAGCACCAGCGCCCGGATGGTGATCTCGGGAAGCGTCGTCGAGGCGGGAATGTACGGGGTGTCGGGATCGGAATGCGCCATGAGGTCGGGATTCGGTATGGGGAATCGGGATCGGGCGCTGCACAAGCGTATCGCGCGCGGAACATGGGGCGCCGCGGGGCGAGAAGCAAATGCCGAACCGCCCGCGCGGTGCGAGCTAGCGCGACGGCGATCCTCGCCAATGAGAATGTGGCGGAATACCTTTCCCGAATGACCTCAGGCATTACGCTCTGGTTCACTGGCGTCCCGGCGTCCGGCAAGTCCGCCATCGCTCGCCGCGTTCGCGAGCTTCTCACCGCTCGCGGACTTCCGGTGGAGTTGCTCGATGGCCCCGAGGTTCGGCAGAGCCTCTCACGCGGACTCGGATTCACTCGCGAGGACCGCGAAGAGAACGTGCGCCGTATCGGCTACGTGGCCAAACTGCTGTCGCGCAATGGCGTCATCGCGATCTGCGCCGCGGTCTCGCCGTACCGCGCCACGCGCGAAGAGATCCGGCAGCACGTCTCGAACTTCGTCGAGATCTTCCTTGACTGCCCGCTCGAAGTGGCCGAGCGGCGCGACACGGAGGGACTTTATGCGAAGGCCCGTGCCGGCGTCATCGAAGACTTCACCGGCGTGAGCGATCCGTACGAACGTCCCGAGAAGCCCGAGGTCTACATCCGGTCCGACGAGGAATCGATTGAGCAATCAGCCGCCAAGGTAGTCAAGACTCTCGAGCTGTTGCAGCTGATTCCGCAGGTTGACGATGGATTCCCCGACGCCGACGACTTGCGTCGGCGGCTTCGCGGGCTGGGATACATCTGAGGGACTAGGGAACAGGGGTAAGGGCTCGGGGATTTAGGGTCCTCAGTCAGAGCTGTGAACTTCCTCCCTAACGATTTCCAAGCTTGCGTGCGATCCCCACGCCCCCCGCGGCGAGAACGAGCAGACCTCCAAGAAGCGCCGCGGTGGCCAAACTGCCGGTGCGCGCTCGGAGACGCAGCTTTACTATCGTTGGCTCACCGGCAAGGCGCGTACTGCCTGACGAGCCGTCCAGCCGCAGCCGCGCTTCGAAGTCGCCGAGCTCGGCTCCTGCACGCGGGGTGAGCCTGAGGCGGACGGAATGCTCCGTGTTTGGAGCGACCGCGCGCAACTCCGCTGGTGCGCTTTCGACATTCCAGCCGGACGGCCCTTCGACCATGACGCGCACCTGATCGAGCGCGCGCGTTCCAGTGTTGTGAACGGTAACGGCAAGCTCGGCGATCTCCCCTTCTTGGACCTCATGGAAAAGATTGGAGGCACGCAGCTCGGCTCGGCCGACGCCTCGTGGGACTACCTCCAACTCGGCGATCCCGCCTGCGGCCGAGCGGATCCCGCCGGGCACACCTCGCGCCATGGTCGTCCGCCGCTCGTCGTCCGTCGACGCGATCACCATGAATCGATAGGCACTGTCGATGACGAGTGCCGCGGCGGACGGCGCCGGCATCGACAGCGTTAATCGAAGCCGACGCTGGCGCTGGCCGTCGGCGAATCTGAGCTGGCCGATCCGCGCACCGGACTCCGGATCGACGAAAGCATGGGGAATCGACGCTGGCAGCCCCTCTACCGCCAGGCGTACAGGGCGGTCATCGCCACCGAACCGCTCGAGACTCAACTCGTAGCTCGCCTCGGCGCCGACATCCACTTCCTGTGAGAACGGATGAGGCTGCACGGTGATCGTACCCGAAATGTCTGCCTCCAGCCACAACTTGTGCTCCTCCCGACGGCCGGCGCTCACCATTGATACGACCACGGCATCGACGTCGCGCAAAAGCCGAAACTCGACATCCCGAATGCCTTCCCGCTCCTGGCTCCAGCGGTGCTGATATGGTACGCCGATGGCCGTGCCCGCGGATCCCACCTCGTCCTTGAGGCTCATGAACACCGCACCGGTGGCGGGCAATAGACCCCGCGTCAGATCCCGAAAACGATCAGCCGAAACGTCCACCGGTGGCGTGGGCAGATCGATTCTTACAGTAATGCGCGCAACGATGTCGCCCGTGGCTGCGCGCCGCTTAGAGGCGTGGATGACACGAAGTCGCGGCTCCGCAGCAGTGAGTGCAACCCAGCGCTCCATGACGCCCAGCGCAGCGCGCTCCCGGTCGGCGAACCGTGCCTCCAACTCGGCAGCGGAAATCAGATTGCGGTCCCGCAAATGAAGCGTGCGGGCGTATGCCGAATCCGCCTGTTCCAACTCCGCGCGCGCTCTGAGCAGCGCCAACGACAGCAGCCTCGGGTCTTGTTCCAGATGCTGTTGAGCGAGCGCCGGAAAGTTCGCGGCGAAAAGCAACACAATCGCGCGCCGTATCATTGCACCTCCAACCGCTGAAACGCGATAAGCGCGACTGCCAGCCACGCAGCACTCCCCCCAGCCAGCACTGCAAGATCGAGTAGCGACCGCCGGATCACGAGCCCGAGCGCCGGCTCCTGATATCCGAACTTCGGAAGTTCGCGATAGGCGGGCGGGCGGTCTCGCGAATTCCGCAGATCGGGCCACCAGATGATTCGGAGAAAATCGAGATGCGCCGGGAACAACTCCATGCCGAAACGCAGGTCGAACGTAGCATTCTCCAACCGTGCTTGATGTGCAGCGACCTGCTCCGTCCAACGATCGGCTGCATCGTCGCCGGTTCCGGCCAGATTCGCCGCGAGGGCGGCATAACTGGCTGCGGGCGAGAATCGCGAGATTGCCAGTGCCAGTGCGCGCTTCCGCTCGGCGAACCTCTGGCGTTCGGTCTCCGTATGCCGGATCGCCGCGCGCTTGCGCATCATGAACCTCCGCTCATCGTCGGCGATGACCCGCGCATACGCATCTCTCATCGCACTCGATACGTACCCAGAGGGTATCGAGTCCGCGCCAGCTACCCGGCGCCACGCCGCCGACAGCGTCCTGGCGCGCTCGCTTTGAATAAGCTGTATCGCGTCGGTCTTTGCCTGACGCGATTCATGCGCCGGTTGTACCGGATGCAGCGCGGATGCCACCATGTGCGCCGCCCGGGGAATCACGAGCACTATCGAAATCCACACGACGAGCAGCGCCACCCACGAGCTCTTTGCCCGGGCAGTGGCAACGCTCACCGTCAAGCCGAGCGCCAGCATGTTCGCCAGATAGAGCCCCGACGCACCCAGTAGAATCGCAACCCGTCCGAGGGAGTGAGCACTGAGTAGCGAGATTCCATATGCCTCGAGCACCAGTAGCGATGCCCCGAAGCCGAGGACAAGCGGAACTGCCAGGGTGAGGAGCGCTCCGAGCGCCTTGCCAAGCAGCAGGTCGCCGCGCCGCACCGGTGCTGCGAGCAGAAGTCGAAGCACCCCCGTTTCCCGCTCGCCGCTCACCGCGTCGAACACCAGCAGCAGAGCCAGCAGCCCCAGCACGCTCTCGACGATGAACACGGCATCCATGCGCTCGGCGCCAGGCGCGTCCGCGTCTCCAGACGCGTTAGGTCCGGCTTCCATGCCTTCGGTGCTGAACTGCCAGTAGGCGGGGAGTGAGCGCTCCGAGCCGATTGCCAGGATCGCTAGGCGGGAGGGGGAGCGTACGGCGCGAAGCGCCGGATCGGCCAGTACTTCGCCATCCCGCCAGCCGTACATGGACCTGAAGGCGCCGCTCTCGGTGATCGGCTCGTCGATTTTGCGCTGTTGCTCCGCTCGCAGTGCGGCGGCCTGAGCCAGCCGGCCTTCGTGTTGCGTCGCGTTCACATGCGCGCTCAACGGCAGGAGCAGCAAGGCGAGGGCGCAGAGCGCGACGAAACGGGCACTGCGCACATGCTCGACGAGTTCTCGCCACGCCACGTGCCAGATCAAGCGGCACTCCCGTCCATGCAATCGGCGTAGATCGATTCCACCGCGGCGCGATCGAACGTTCGCGGCGACAGTTCCCGCACCAGTATTCCGCCTCGCATTATTCCGATACGATCGGCGTATGCGGCTGCCCGGAACACGTCGTGAGTGCTCATCAGGATGGCGCATCCTTCATCTCGCACCCTGTTCAGCACTTCCATCAGCTCGCGCGCCGCGGTTGGATCGAGCCCGGAAGTGGGCTCATCGAGAAGAAGGTTGCCCGCTCCACGGCTTATGGCTATCGCGATACCCAGTTTCTGGCGCATCCCCTTGGAGTACTGCCGCACCGGCCGCGACTGCTGGAATTCATCGAGCCCCGCTGCACTGAGCGCGTGGGCCGCAGCCGATCTCGTCAGGCGCACACCGCAGAGTTGCGCGAAGTACCGCAGATTTTCGACCGCGCTGAGCGTCTCGTACACTGCCACCGTTTCGGCAACGTACGCGCACCGCCGCTTGGCGTCCATCGGCCGCTCGGCAACGTTGATTCCGTCGACTCGCGCGATGCCTGACGAGGGCGATGTGAAGTCGAGGAAACAGCTCAGTGTGGTAGTCTTCCCTGCACCGTTGGCACCGAGCAGGCAGAACAGTTCGCCGTCGGCCACTCGTATCGACAGTTCCGACAGCGCGCGGATGCCGTTACGGTAGATTTTGGTGAGATTGATGGCTTCGAGCATGAGGCCGTTAAGTGGATATACCGTGATCGAGCCTGGGCATCAGGGGACGCGCGCACGAAGTGCCGCCAGCGCCGGAACGCCCGAGTTGGAGTGAAGCACGTAGACTGCCCCGTTGCCCGCGGCAACGGCCC
>JBGTNB010000614.1:0-7329 GCA_041743285.1 Gemmatimonadaceae bacterium | reverse complement strand
GTGCGCAAGCAACTCCGGCCTGTCGAGATGGGCTGCGGCGCAGGCGTCGGGCACCGCACCGGCGGCGATGAGGCTGTCCGCGGTCGCCGGCGTGGCGCAGTGAAGGGCGTGGAAGCCACCCGCCCACCAGCCGCTCCGCTTGTTAGGATCGGCGCCGAGCTCGAGGAGTAGCTCGACCATTGGAAGGTCGGCGGCATACGCAACGATGGCCGGGGCGTCGAACCCGAAGATCGGCTCGTCGAGGCGGCGCCGGAGCTCCGCGTGCTCGCTGAAGAGAAGACGCAGCGCGGGGATGTCCTTGCGGTGGAAGGCCGCGCGGATGCGCTCTTCGGGAGTGTCGGCGTCAGGCATTGCTTCAAGAGGTGCTGGTGCGGACTCCGGTCCACTGCCGGGAGCACCGGCGATGAAGGACGAGGCCGCGTCCAGTGTGGCTCGTGAGAAAGCTCCCTCGCCGCGGGGTTCAATGCAAGTCGCTATGTCTGTTTGGCTATCGTTGCGACGCGCGGCTGTTACTCGGAGTTCGTAATTCGGGCATCGGGATCGTTCGCGCATCGGCCTTTGCACCGCAGAGGTCGCAGAGGAGCACAGAGGACGCGCAAAGGAAATAACTCTTCAACACCTCTGCGTACCTCTGCGGCCTCTGCGGTCAATTGCTGTTCTTGCTTTCTCGACCAAGAGATTCCGAGTGAAACCTGCGTGCCTCGAGCCGCCGTAGTACTTCTCGAAGGCGCCGCAGGAGCTGTCTCCCCTTCCCCTTCCCCTTCCCCTTCCCCTTCCCTCGCCCTCGTCGTCGCTTTGCTGTTCCCCGTTACCGCCGCCGCCCAGCACTTCCCATCGAACGAAGACCTCGAGGTAATGCTGCGCTACCTCGTCGAGGACCGTGAGACTCCGGGGATCGTGCTAGGCATCCTCGAGGCTGACGGTTCAACGCGCATCGTCTCCTACGGCTCCGCGGGCCCGGACGCGCGCCCACTCGGCCCCAAGTCGATTTTCGAGATCGGATCGATAACCAAGGTGTTCACCGGGACGCTGCTCGCGGACATGGTCGAGCGGGGCGAGGTAGCGCTGGATGATCCGGTATCCAAATACCTGCCCGAGGGGGTGACGGTGCCGTCGCGCAGTGGCAGGCAGATCACGCTGCTCGACCTCGCCACGCATCGCTCGGCGCTCACGCGCATGCCTGACAACATGTCGCGCGAGCCGGGGAATCCCTACCCCGAGTACGCGATCGAAGACATGTACGCCTTTCTCCAGAGGCACGAGCTGCGACGCGACATCGGTGCGGAGCACGAGTACTCGAACATCGGGGCGGCGCTGCTGGGACACGCGCTCGAGCAGGCCGCCGGCGAGAGCTACGAGACCCTTTTGCGCAAACGAATATTGGACCCACTGAGTATGCACATGACCAGCACCGTAGTCGCTGACGCGATGCGCGACTGGAACACGCAGGGGCACGACGACGACGGTAAAGTCGCGCCGTACCGCGACTGGCCGAACCTGCCGGGAATGGGCGCGCTGCGCTCGAATGCCGAGGACATGCTGCGCTTTCTCCAGGCGAGTGTAGGCGAGCCTGTAACGCGGCTCGACAGCGTAATGCGCATGGCGCATCAGGTGCGCTCGAGAATCGACGCCAACGCCGATATCGGCCTCGCCTGGCAGGTGCGCAAGCTCGGCGATCGGCGGATCATTACTCATGGCGGGGGGACCGTCGGTTACAGCACGCTGATCGCCTTCGATCCTGACAAGCGCATCGGATTCGTGCAGCTGACCAACGTCGCCGAATTCGGCGATGACATCGGCCTCGACTTTTTGCGCCGCGGACCACCGCTGGCGCTACCCGAGGTCGCGGTATCCATGGACATCATGGCCGCCTACGCCGGTGTCTACGAGATGGCTCCGGGCAGGTCGGTGGTCGTCAGGCAGGAGAGCGATGGCACAATGACGCTGCAGGTGCCCAGGAACGTTCGCTTTCGCCTCTACGCCACATCGGACACGACGTTCTTCACCAAGCGAGCCCCTTGGCGGTTCACCTTCTCGACGGACGCGGCCGGCAAGGTGACGACGCTGACCGCCGACCTTCAGGGACGGGTGCGGGAGATGGCGCGGGTAGGGGTCGAAGGGCCGCCCCCGGCTGTCGTGGCTGGCAACGCCGCGCTTGACCTGCCGCTCGCGGTAGATCGTCAGGCGATCTACGCGGGCATTTACACTCGCCAGGAGGGCGAGCGGACGATGGAACTGCGGATTTTCGTCGAGAACGGACAGCTGATGGGGCAGCCGTCACGCCAGGAGCCGAGGCGGCTGCTCTACCAGGGCAACCATGAGTTCCGGCCGGAGAGAGCCATCGAGCAGAGCGTGGTGTTCGAGATGGAGAACGAGCGCGCCGAGCGTCTGGTCCTGCATAACAACGGCAGAGAGTTCCGGTTGACGCGGAGGCCGTAGATTGCGGCGGGTCTCCGCACGGTGAGCACGCCTCTATCCGACATTCAGACGGCGTCCATGCCCTCGGCGACCGGCCGTTGGCGGCTGGCGTCCATCATGAGCGCTTCGTCTTCCGGTTGCGTTGGAGCGATCTGGAAGAGGATCCCCGGCTGGTCATCCTTACCCTTCTCTCGTGATGTCGACGCCTTCAATTTGCCCTCGAGCGCGAGTAGCGAAGCATCTGTCTCTCTGAGCTCCCGGCTCTTTACGAGCCAGAAGATGCCGAACATCAGCACGGCGGCCCCTTCCAGAAAGAATACGACCGAGCGCTCCTCTCTCGAGGGTTGCAATGCGAACGCCACCCCCACCGCTATGAGCGGCGAGACCAGCATGCCGATGCCGAGCGCGCGGTAAGTGTTCCGAAGCCGCACCGCCCGATCTTTGTCCCTGATCAACCGCAGCGTATCCGAAGCGCGGAAGATTGCCACATATGCGATGCACGCAAAGAACAACACGGCGAGCGCGGAATGCACGGTCAGGAAGCTTCCTTCCTTGTCGCCAGGCGGGCTTGTCGGGAACAGCGCCACGCCGACGACCATTACGCCGGCCAGGTTAAGCGCCCGGTTTTCCTTGCTGCTGAACCCTTTGTACAGATACAGGCAGGCGCCTATCGCGATCAGCACGCCGACGAACACATCTCGCATGGCTGGGCTGTAGTAGTACGCGCTCATGGACTGTCGCAAGGGCTCCCCATCCGCGATGGCACCACCGAGCCCTATAACTACCGGGAGTCCGATCCCTATCACCCCGATGCCGATGCGCAGGTTGTGATAGGTGCCCAGCATGTGGGTTTGCAGTTCGGTGGCATCGTTCTCGACGGCTTTCATGGCATACCTCGGGCGCGAAGATTCTCCTGCACGAAGGTACGATTGACGTGGACGTCGAGCTGCGTGAGCGGCTCGTCGCCTATCGCGGTGAAGCTGTGGACCTCGCCGGCCTTGATGACGAGGATGTCGCCGGCGCCCGCCTCGAACGTTTGTCCCTCCACCGTCCACCGCCCGCGTCCGCTTTGGATGAACTGGATCTCGTCGTACGGATGACGGTGCGGGCCCGGCCCGCTTCCGGGTGCGCCGTGGAAAAGGAACGCGGAGACGCCGACGTCGCCCTGGTCGGCACCCACGAACCAGTGCGAGCTGCCGCTGTGGGGAAGTGTCTCCTGCCTGAGTCGAAGCAATGGCGGTGGTCGCGAATCAATGCTCGTAAGGCGACGAGCTCGGAGCCGCCTCCGGTGCGGCGAGTGAGAAGCTCCGTCGCCGGGGAAGCCGGTGCAAGGTGCTGCGTCTGGTTTTGAACGCCAGAACCCTCGGCGCACCTCTGCGGCCTCTGCGGTAAATTGCTGTTTCAGACTTTCCTAAACGCGGATGCTGCGCGAAGGGCTCCGCGATCAGTCCGCCAGCCGTCCGCGGCCGCGCCATAGCGCGACGGCGGCCCAGATCATCCACACGCTTTGCCCCAGGATTACCAGGCCAAAGCCGTGGATGCCGAGCGTGAGGTGGCCGCTGGCCAGGCCGACTACGAGCGCGGCGCCGAGGAGCAGGCCGTAGAGCCCGAGAGCCCGGGGCAGCTCGCGTCCACCCAGGATCGCCCACGACCATAACGCGATGGCGATCGCGCCGAGGACGACGTAGATGCGGGCAAAGGCCTGGTTGAGGAGAAAGGTGTAGTGGAGGGCATTCTCCATCGACATCGTGCGGCCGGCGTCGGAGTCGTGCATGCCGCGCAGGACCCCGGGGGACACCAGCCCGCTGGCGGCGGCGGCGATCAGGATGGCGACGCTGGCGACGGCGAAGAAGATGTAAGCAGCGACGGCGGCGTCGCGGCGCACGCGGAGGCGCATCGTTATAGCGAGCGTGCCGGCAAGCAGGAGCGGCTGGGCGACGATGGCGAGCCAGTGGACAGCCTGGACGAGAGCCATCGCACCGCCGGCTGATGCCTCGCGCGAAACCTCGCCGCCGGTGGGGTGTAGGGCCATCACGACGAGGCCGGCGAGGGAACCGGTGACGAGGGCGAGGGCGGCGGATCGGTCGGTGGTCATGGCGAGCGAAGAATTAAGGTTGTGGCCAGCCTGGATCTCGTACAACATTACGCCTCCCCTCACTCCGTGCCGCCGATGTCGAACAATGCTCCCGCCCGTGTTCGGAACACCCCGACCGATACCGACCCGCGCATCGCGCGCACCACGCAGGCACTCGGCCGCGCGCTGATCGAATTGATCCAGGAGCGGGACTACGACGAGATCACGGTTCAGCAGATCCTCGACCGGGCTGGGGTGGGCCGGGCGACGTTCTACGCACACTACCGGAACAAGAACGACGCGCTGCACTCGAGCTACGAGGGGCTGTTCCGCGTCATGTCAGCATTGCTCGATAGGCGACCGGTGAGCGACCGCCGGCTCTTTCCCGTCGCCGAGTTCGTCGCACACATCGCCGAGCAGTCGGAGCTGGCAAGCGCCTTACGCCGCTCCGGGCTGCTCGACGAGATGTGGGAGTCGTTTACCGGTCATGCCACTGCGATCATCGAGAGGCGGCTGGCGATTTGGCCGCCCGTCGAGCCGAGTTTACCGCGGCCCCTCGTAGCCCGGATGCTCGCCGGTGCGCTTCTCGAAATGGTCCGCTGGTATCAGGTGCGCCCCACGCGCGCGAACCCGCAGCAGGTGGATGCCGCGTTTCACGCGTTCGCGCGTGGAGTGCTCGGCCGGGCGGCGGCGCGCTAGTCGCTCCGGAGCGACCATGCCTGACGACATCTCGCCGCGTGCGGCCATCTCCGCCAACCGCACGCTGTGGGACGCCTGGACCCGGGCGCACCGCAACTCCGAGTTCTACGACGTCCCGGGCTTTCTCGCCGGGCGCGATCCGCTCAACCGCATCGAAACCGGCGAGCTGGGCGATGTCGCCGGCAAGCGATTCCTGCACCTGCAGTGCCACTTCGGCATGGACACGCTCGGCTGGGCGCGGCGCGGCGCGCGCGTTACGGGGGTCGACCTGTCGCCCGAAGCGATCACGACGGCACAGTGGCTGGCGGCTGAGGCGGGGATCGAGGCGACCTTCGTCGAGTCGGACGTCTACGCGCTCGATGATCGCTCGCTAGGCACGTTCGACATCGTCCACACGTCGTACGGCGTGCTCTCGTGGCTGCCGGACCTGGACCGGTGGGCGGCAATAGTCTCGCGGCACCTCGCGCCCGGCGGGCTGTTCCACCTCGTCGAGAACCATCCCTTCACTATGATGCTCGACGAGAGTGGTGTGGCCATCCGGTATCCGTACCTGGGAGTGGGGCGTCCGCTCCGATTCGAATCCGAGGCCAGCTACGCGGCACCTATCGAGGGTGGGCCGCTGCCCGAGTACAACTGGCCGCACGGCCTTGGCGAGACCGTGACGGCGTTGATCGGGGCTGGGCTGCGGATCAAGTGGCTGCGGGAATACCCGCGGTCGCCTTACCAATTCCCCGGCTATCTCGTCAGGCGGCCCGAAGGCGACTATGGGTGGCCGGATGGGCGGGATGACGTGCCGCTGACGTTCAGCATCGGCGCGACCAGGGAACCGCAGCCCGGCGACCGCTGAGAGCCGCCCGCGTCGCGGGTCGCGCAACCCGCACACACGCTAGTCGGTGCGCAGCGCCTCGATGGGATCCACCCGGCTCGCGCGTCGTGCGGGCATGTAGCTCGCCACGAGGCCGACGCCGATCATCAGTAACGACATCGCCGCGAAGACCATCGGATCCACCGCCCTGGTATCGTACAGCAGTGCACCCATAAGCCGGGTCGCCGCGACCGCGGCGATGACGCCGAGCACCACGCCGAGGAGCACGACCTTAGTGCCTTGCGACACCACCTGCTGCTGCACGGCGCGCGCGGTCGCTCCCAGCGCCATCCGTACGCCGATCTCGCGCGTACGCTGGGTGACCACATATGCGAGCACCCCATAAAGTCCTACGACGCCCAGGACGAGCGCCAGCCCGGAGACGACGCCTAACGTTAGCATGGTGAACGAGAGCTGAACCATCGACCGCCGCGCCAGGAACTCCATCGTGTATTCGCGGTAGACCGGGGCTTCCGGCGCCACCTCGCGCACCAGCTCGCGTACCTCGCGCGTGAGACTCTCGGCGCGCGGCGATTTCACGACGTACGCCGGCGAGCCCATCCCCCAAGCGTCCGCCGTGGGACCGGTGAGCGGAAAGTAGACCACCGACTCGCCCGCATCACGCCAGTCGTTCTGCTTCACGTCGTCGACGACGCCGATGACGTTGAACCACTGTGCGTCGCCCGACTGCGTCCCGCGCCGGATGCGCTGCCCGATGGCGCTCTCGTTGGGCCAGAGCCGTTCGGCGACCGAACGGCTGATCACGAGGTTGCTGTTAGGCGTCGTCGCCTCGTCGGAGGTGAAAGTCCGGCCCTGCACCAGCTCTATGCCGATCGCGCGGAAGTAATCGCCGCCGGCGAAGTTCACGTCGAGCAGCGCGCCGCCGCCGTCGTCGCCCATCGATTCGGTGAAGAAGCGCCCCCCTCCCGTGCCCTCGTCGAGCGGAATGTTGTTGACGACGCCCACCGCCGTCACGCCGGGGAGCGCCCGCAACCGGTCCATGAAAGCGTTATGGAATGCTCCAAGACTAGGCCCATCGTTCAGTTGTTCCTGCTCGGGCGCGAACTGAAAGGTGTATATGTCGGCGGTCTCGTAGCCCGGGTCGACATTGCGAAGGCGCTGGAAGCTCTGCACCAGCAGCGCCGAGCCGATGAGCAGCACCAGCGCAAGCGCGGTCTGACCGATCACGAGCGCGTCGCGGCCCCACTGGCGGCGGCTCGTCGAGCCGCGCTGGCCTTCGCGCAGGTGGATGAGATCGGGGGCGGACGCGCGC
>JBGTNB010000613.1:0-13211 GCA_041743285.1 Gemmatimonadaceae bacterium | reverse complement strand
GGGGACGGGCTACGGAGCCCTCTCCAGCGCAAATGGCCGATATTTCATTCTGAACGTTCCGCCGGGGGCCTATCAGGTCTCCGCCCGCCGCATTGGGTACAGCACGGTCAACACCAATAACGTCCAGGTGGTGATCGATGTGACCCGTGAGGTGAACTTCGCTCTACCCTCCGCAGCTGCGAATCTTGGCACGGTTACCGTCGAAGCGGAGTCGCAGCCGCTAATCGAGGCAGGGCAGACCGGCTCGCAGATAGCCATCACCGCAGAGCAGATAGAAGCGCTTCCGGTGACCTCGATCGAAGGCGCGCTGTCGCTGCAGCAAGGCTTCCTACAGGCACCCAACACGACCGATCTCATTTCCTTTACCGACAGCCGTCGGAACGCCCAAAACCCGATCCACATACGCGGCGGGCGTGGCGGTGAGACGCTGATGCTTATCGACGGCGTCCCCGTCCAGAATTTCATTTTCGGCGGTCCGGCGTTTTCGCTCTCCCCTAAGGCATTCCAGCAGATCAGCCTGGTGAAGGGTGGGCTTCCCCCCGAATACGGCAATGCACTCTCCGGCGTGATCGACATCGCCACCAAGGAGGGCGGCACAGAGTTCGCCGGAGCGCTCGAATATCAGACCAGCAAGCTTGGCGGTTCGGTGTTCGACAACACCGTCGACGAGTTGCAGGACTACAATCTCGTCGACGGGTTCCTCTCCGGGCCGATTCCGGGAACTGCCGAGAGGCTCCGGTTCATGGTTGCGGCACGGCAGGAGCTGCAAGCCGACGCGGTGTATGAATTCGACGACGACATTTATACGCCGAGCGCCCAACCGACGAGCGGTGAGTCGCCGGCCGGCGACGCCAGCATCCGCGATCTATTCCCCGGGTGGCGGGCGTTCGGCTACAACAACACCAGGCAGGTCTTCGGCAAGCTGACGTTCCTGGTGCAGCCACAGATGAAACTCGGCATTACGCTGCTGGACAATCAGCGGCAGCGGAAGCCATTCGACCCGCAGTACCTCTCGGCTGGCGCACCGGCGCTATCCAGCCCGGCAATCACGAATACCGCGGATTCGGTTGCATTCATCCAGAACCTGCCGGGCTCGATCCGGCTGCCGTTAGGCTATGAGCGCTTGACGCAGAACTCGATCAACTCCAACCAGCGCCTGTTCGTCGCCAAGTGGGACCACACGATGGGGCGGACGAGTTACAAGGTCATCGGAGGCGTGTTCCAGAACCGCCGCACGACCTGTAACTACTTCCAGGGAGTGTGTCTCGAGGACCAGTTCGGCGATCCGAATTTTTCCGATGACCAGTTCATCGCGCCGCGCAACTCGACGTGCGCTACGCATCCAACCTGCGGCACGGATGCGTTTTACGGCGGTGAAAGGCTGAATACGCAGCTCCTTCGTTCGGACATCAGGAGCCAGGTTACCGATCACCACGAGCTCTCGGCCGGCGTGCTGTACCAGCGTTATGACTTCAGTGTCGACCTTACTGAAAACGTCGGCACCAACGACGTGAACATCTACCGGCAGACCTACTCGAACACGCCGTACGATGTCGGGACTTACATTCAGGATCGCATCGAGTACGATTTCATCACCGTCAAGCTCGGTGCTCGGTTCGATTACGGCAAGGTTCCGGGGACGTTCTTTGCCGACCCGCTCGATCCGACGAACGGGACGACGGCAGTCGATGTGTGCAACAACCCGTCCGATCCACGATGGGCCGGTGGGGTTCAGTTCGTGACCTTGGATCCAGCGACTGGGCAGCGCGTATCCGAGAACGTGGTCCCCGATCCGGCATGGGCACCGTCGACCCCGGGCGGTACGAACAACTGTGCGGCGGCGGACTTCGGTGTTGCCGGCCAGATCGCAGCGTTCGACGATTTTCGAGCCGCCGAGGCGCGGAAGCAGTTCTCCCCGCGCATCGGGGTGAGCTTCCCGCTGTCGCAGACGTCGGCGGTATTCTTCAATTTCGGCCGCTACTCGCAGAACCCGCTGCTCAACAACCTTCTGAGCAACACGGGCATTGGAACGCCGGAGGAAGGGCTGACGACCGGGCCGGTGCTGGAAGTGCCTGGCGAGGGCGGTCCCGGACTCATCGGCAATCCAAACCTCAAGATCGAGCAGGCAACCACGTACGAGGTCGGCTATAACGCCGAGTTCGCGAACGTATTCGCGATCGGTCTCACGGCGTTCAACAAGAATCAGACGGGACTCACCGGCGTGCGCACGGGTGGCCAGCGAATCGGACGGTTTGGCTTCGAGCAAGTGTTCGATCCGGGTACCACGTACGGCTCGACCAATACGCCGAGCTATTCGATTCTCGTCAACCAGGACTACCAGACGGTTCGCGGAGTGGAGGTGCAGCTCCGGCGCCGGCTGCAGGACTACTGGCGGTTCGACATCAACTACAGCTACAGCCGCGCACGCACCAACGCATCCGATCCGGAGCGGGAGTTCGAGCGGCTGAATCAGGCAGATCCTCAAAGCTCGATCGAAATTCCGAGCGACATCGATCAAGCGCACGTGTTCAATGCGTCGCTGATCACCCAAATCGGTGAAGAGACGCCCGACATCGACTTCATCGGTCCGGCTCTTCGGAACTTCTCGGCTGCACTCACCTGGCGCGCCGCGAGCGGGCTGCCATATACGCCGATCGTCGATTTCTTCGGGTTCGGCAACCAGCAGCTCGCTCGTAATGAAGCTCGGGCACCGTCTACTTCACAGTTCGACGCTCGTCTCAGCAAGGGCTTCAACGTGGCCAACGTGAAGTACAGCGCATTCGTCCAGGTGACGAATCTGCTGGACAAGAAGAACTGCATTCAGGTGTTCAACAGCACTGGAACGTGCGAGCGCGGTGCGATCGATCAGAGCCGTCGGCGGCAGGGTAACTCGCTGAATCCTGACGTTGCGACCAGCACGTTCGAGAATCGGGCCTATTTCTTCGGCGCCCGCCGACAGATCTTCGGCGGCGTCAACATCAGTTTCTAGCCTTCGGCTTCCGGGAGCGGCTTCGGCCGCTCCCGGACTTTCGCTATAGGAGACGAACATCCATGCGACGACTGCTTCGTCGAAGCATCAGGATCGGATTCGCCGTGCTGGCGGGGAGCGCGGCTGTGCAGACCGCGGCGGCCGCCCAGCAACGTGGCGGTATGTCCAGTGGAGATCCGCAGCAGGTCCAACTCGACGCCAACGGCGATCCCGTGGCAACTCGTAAGGCGGTCCGCCTCCCGGCGACCGGCTTCAACCTGTTCGGCAATGCTGACCGTGCACGCTCGGCAATCAAGTCCCCGGCCAACGTCGTATTCAGCGCGCAGAACGCGGGCCGGCTCGATCCGGGCGGCGTCAGCGCGTACAGCAATGATGACGACCCGGATCTCGGGGCGTGCTGCTATCCGACCCACTTTCGGTATTTGTCGTTCTTTTGGGCGACACCGCCGTCCGAGCGCGCCAAGATCATCAGCGAAGCTGGTGTGAGCGGGTCCGGGCTCCAGTTTGCCCTCGGTGGCGGCTACAACGTGCGGGCCGAGCACTCGCAAAATGGCGGCGACAACAATCTGCCGGTCGATGCCACGTTAGGGGCATACCACTCGGGTGTGCAGTCGACGACCGACCGGACCTGCCGCGATCACGCATTCAACGGAAACTTCGGAGCCGGCTTTCCATTACTGGCGACTTCCGATTGTCCGGAGACGTGGGGCTCGCTCGGCTGGCGCGGGATGAAACCGGTGGGTCTGGACGATTTTCTTGGCGCCGCAGCTTCGGATCCGGCCACGTTCCGGTTCGATCACTGGCGCATCCCCTCCGGCGATCCCTCTACGGGAACGCTCGAGCGCCAGTTCGGCTCGTTCCAGACCTACGGGCTGTTCTCCGACTTCTCGACGGACGATCTCTGTGGGACACCGACGACGCGGTCCTACGGCCGGGTAATGAAGCCGGCGGTAGCTGCCTGTCCGGAAAGTGCTCCCACCAAGCCTGGATATCCGTTAGGCATCGAAGTCCGCTTCGACGCGTTCGTCTACGGTATTCCGGCGCTCGACCAGATCGCGTATTACCAGATGACGATCGTCAACAAGTCCGCCGAGTTGTACGGGGTTGGCATCGATTATGATTCGCTCTACCTCGGGTTGGCAACCGGATACTTCGGCACGGGGCAGGAGAACCAGGTCTATTACCGGCCCGAGTTCGGCGCCGTGCTATCGACGGGGCGTTGCGCTTCACCGACGTGTCATAACGGGCGGAACGTCGCCGAGTTCACGCAGGCCCGCCTCACCCAGGCATCGCGCGGGGTTTCGGTCTGGGATCAAGGCACCCAGGCGCTGGTGGTGCTGAAAAGCCCCATTGGTGACCTGCGCAACAAGTTGTTCACGCGCACCGGATCGGCGTTCGCCACGCTAACCGGAATCGATCCGGCGATTCTGGACGACACGATCACATTCAATCACGCGCACATGTGCGGATTCCGTGCGTGCGCCGGCACCGTGTGGGCCACGAGCGAGGCGAATCCGGACCACATGCAGCGCCAGTTTGGCCTGACAGCGACAAGAGAGTTGGACGTTCTCGGCACACGTCCGACGACCGATGCGACGCTAACCGCCGGAAACTCACAAGTGCTCTGGCATACCTTCCGGTCGTACGACTGGCCGGCGATACCGGCGCCGGGCGCGGGTCCGGGCGACTTCCCGCAGCGTGGCGGCTTCAATCGATGGGTGCCGGGGACGCGGAGTGGGGAGGGCGCGAACGTACAGTGGGATTGGGACAACGACGGGCTGCAGGATACGCTGTTTCTGGACTCCTGCTCCGGTAAATCCGGTGGCCAGACGCTCAACACGTCGTGTGCAGGAATCTTTTCGGACACGCTGCCTAACGGATTTCTAAACGGCTATGCCAACGTCGGATCGACGATCAATGTCGGACCGATCAAGTTCGCCGCGGGCGATACGACGGGTTTCGTCTTTGCGGTGATGGGCTCATGTTGCGGGGCGAACGACGCCGACTCCGTCGTCTCCCTGACGAGACTTCAGGCGGCGATCGATCACTATCTCGGGTTCTATCTCGGGCCGGAAGCGCTGCCCAGGGACACGATCATCGCGGTAGACGTCGTTGGCGGTGCCGCCGATCAGTCTCAGGTGACGATTCGGTTCACCCAGACCGCGGAAAGCGCTGAGGATCCGTTCCTGCTCAACGCGGCGGCGCAGACCGCGGCACCCCCTCCGGGGTCGTCCGGCGACATTCTGCTCAGGCTCAATCCATTTCTGGCGGACAGCCTGCGCGCCTACGGCCTGCGGTTCGGCACAGCAGACACCACCGGCCTGACGGCGATCGGCAACTTCGAAGAGCTGTACATATTCAAGTCCTGCGATAGGGGAACGACGTTCACAACGACGGCAGACTGTCAGCCGGCGCGCGCCACAGGGGGTCTCTTCGCGGATCTCGGCTGGTTGCCGTACGCGACGCTGACGCGCGATGCGGACGGCGACGTGATCAACGAGTTCACCGATCTCAACGTGCTGGCCGGCCTTACCTACACGTACGTGATCGTGGCGGCCACCCGTGGCGTGACCTTCAAGGTCATAAACGGCTCGGCGGTGACGACCATCGGCGGGCAGGATGTGTGCGCTGCGGACTGCGTCGTCGAGGAGATCGAGTTCGCGCCGCAGCTGTTCAATTCGCTGGCCACTTCGGGCCCTAACGTGGCAACGGTCTACGTGCCGGCGTCGCGGCCAGGTGGTGCGGTGGCGGCGAATGTGAGTATCACCGCACCGGTCGGCTTTGAGCGGCTGGTGGTAACGACAGCGCGAGCACGTCCGATGGCCGGGACTTTCACGGTGTCACTGTTCGACAGCGTGATCGTCGTGGTGCGCGACTCGCTCGACGCCAACCGCCCAACACGGCTGGGCACTACCAGCACGGTGACGGGATACGTCGGCGATGCAGCGACGTTTACCGGGACTCTCAATGCCATCGGTGGCGTAGGTCTGAATGGCGCGACGCTGCGGGATGGACCGACCGACGTGGCCGGCACGGGGTACAGGATTCGGACGACGACGTACAGCTTCAATGAGATGACTGCGGTGCTGGCACAGGGCTCGACGCCGTTGCTGGTGACCAGCGACTTCTCAGCGTCAGCGACCCCTGAGGCGTTCTTCAGCTCGACGGCGTTCCCGGGCTTCACTATCGGCTTCAATCAGGTTACAGCACGGGCCTTCGACAATACACGCGGCCAGGTGTTCATCGGGCCCGACGGCAACCGCATTCTGCCGCTGGCCTTACCGTACGCGCAGATCAACACGTCCTCTACGACCATCGCGGCCGGCGGTCAGGGCGGGTTGTACACGCTCGATTGGGATGGACAGGTATACGGCCCAGGAGAGCCTTTCAGGCTGAACCTGGCGAATCCTCAGGCAACGCGTGATGCCGTTACGGCATCGCTCAACGCGCGCGCTGTCGCACAGACCGGTGTCACCGATGCAGCGGCCCAAGCTGCTACGGGTTTCACCGATCTCGTACCAGTCAAGCTGCCCTTCTCCGTGACGAACGAGACGTTCGGGCGGGACGTGCAGGTCGCAATGCGGCAGCGGGCAAACAACAACATTCTGTTCGGTAACGGTCAGGACACCATCACGGTTACCGTGCCAGCCGATGTCTGGATTCCGGGAGATCGACTGATCTTCATCGAAACCATCGGCAGTACGCAGACCGTGACGTTCAGCAGCTTCGTGGTGGAGTGCGTGGGCTCGCAAGGCTTGCGTCCGAGCTGCAATCCCGTGGCGCTGCTCACCCCGGGGTCGACAGGTTTCATTCCGACCGCGCCGGGTACGGAGCAGTCGGTGCTGTACACTCCGGCGCTCACGACGGCGCAACAGTTCTCGTTTACGGTGACCCCGCAGTCGTTAGCCGCGGACCTGACGGATGCATGCACGACGAGCGCTTCAGGTGAAGAGTGCGAGAATGTTCGCGCCGATCTGAAGAACGTCAGAGTGGTACCCAATCCGTACGTGGTGTTTTCGAGCTTGGCCGCCGGCCTGACTCAGCCATTGTTGTTCACGCACGTGCCGTCCCGGGGCACCGTCAGGATCTATACGGTGTCGGGGCAGTTCGTGCAGCAGATTACGTGGGAAGCGCAAGATCTGAACGAAACGGGCGACCTGTTGTGGAATCTGCGAACGCGGGAGAACTCCATAATCGCAGCGGGGATGTACCTGTACATGATCTCCGGACAGGACGCCAACGGCAGGGACCTCGGCAGTTCCATGGGCAAGTTCGTCGTAATCCGCTGAGAGGGCCTCACAAATGATTCGCATACTGAAGGCAGTCGCTGTGGGCGGGCTGGCACTGGGTGCGGTTTCGGCCGCCGCCCAGACGACGGGCCCCGGAATCGGTACACCGCTGGTACCTGACGGAAGTCAGACCATCAGCCGGGTTGGTACGCGCGGCGCGAATTTCCTCGAAGTCGGGCAGGGGGCGCGCGCGATGGGGATGGCGGGTGCGTATTCGGCGCTAGGCGAAGGACTTTCGTCGCTTTACTGGAATCTGGCCGGTTCCGCCGATGTGGAGGGTTTTGCCGGCGGTGTGAACTACGCGCAGATGTACGGGAGCGAAGGCTTGGACATGATCTGGGGCGGAGCGGTTCTACCGCTGGCTGGTGGGGCGATCGGCATTCAGGTGGGCAGCCTGTCATCGGGCGACATCCCGCGAACGACACTGGAGTTTCCCGACGGTGGCGACCCGGTTGGCGGAGAAACCTTCGAATTCAGCGCTTCGATGGCGATGCTGTCGTACGCACGACGGCTCACCGACAGGCTGAACGTCGGGCTCGGGGTCAAGTTCGCGCAGGAAGGGATCTCCAACGCCAAGGCAAGCTGGACCGGTGCCGATGTGGGCGTGCGGTTCCGAACCGGTCTGTATGGGACGACGTTAGGCGCTTCGCTCCAGAACATCGGTGGCGACGGGCAGTACGAGGGCACCGCGATCACCGCCAACGTCATCGATGACCTAACTCCGGGCCTGGTGCGGGTATTCTATCGCACCGAGAAGCTCGAGATGCCAACGATGTTCAGGTTCAGCGTGATGACCGATCTCGTCGGCAGTGCCGAAGCGCTGCTCTCACCCAGTGCCGATGCGGGGACGATTCGTGCGGTCGGGCAGTTCGATCAGGGAATCGATACCGACCTCCAAGGTACGTTAGGATTCGAGTACGGGTATCGCGATATGGCGTTTCTGCGCTTGGGGAAGCGCTGGATGAACGAAAGCAACACGGACTACCAGGGGTTCGAGCGCGGGCTGGCGTTCGGCGGCGGTCTCAAGCTGCCGGTAGCCGGCCGGTCGGTTGCGTTCGACTATGCGTGGAACGGGCAAGGCGAACTGCCTAACACGAACTACTTCACCTTCGAAATCGGCTTCTGAGCCGGTGGTGGCCGGACGCCGCGAGGCGGCCGGCCGCTGCCCAGGAGGATTCATGCGAATAGCAGTTGCAGCGATGCTCGCTGGGGTGGGGTTCGCGGTCGCGACGAACGGTCTCGCCGCGCAAGCGCTCACTGCCGGCAGATTCACCATTACTCCCGTCGTGGGCACCATCAGGTTCGATGATGCCAGCGCGCTGGCCAACAAGAAGGCGAACGACGAGGGCGCGTTCACCGAGAACGTTTTCACGCCCACCGTCGGCCTATCCGCCGATTACAAGCTCGCCAGGCAGTTGGGACTCGGCTTCTACTTCGAGGCCGCGCGCCCCCAGACGCGCGGCGACTACTTTCCAAGCCTTCTGCTCAACTTTGGACAGAACGCGCAGTTGCGGACGATCAGCCAGCGGGTCACGCTGATGATGTACGGAGTGCAAGGGACGGGCACCTTCGGCGTCGGCCGCTTGCAGCCGTTCGTGTCGGGCGGTGTGGGGTTGGTAACGGTGAATGGCGATCCGCAGCAGAACGATGGCAACGCGTCGTTCACCAATAGTCAGTTCCAGTTCGGCGGGGGACTCGGCTATGCGGTGTCCGGCAACACGACGGTGCGTCTGGATGTGCGCGACTTCGTCTTCACCGGTTGGGACCGGGACGAGCTTTACCCGGTGATCACCGACTTCCAGAATACGCTTTTCCCCTCGGCGAACGGCAATCCGCCAGCGGAAAAGAGCACCGTGCATAACATCCGTTTCGCCATTGGCTTCAGCTACGTGCCGCAATCGGTCACGGCCGTTGATGCGGGCAACCCGGACCAGGAGTGACACGCATGACGAGACTCATGACAAAGCTGGCCGTGGGCGTGGGGATGCTGGCGCTCGCCGCGTGCGTGCGCGGCGACCCGGTGAGCCCGGCCGGCAACATAGAAGGGAACGCACTGCTGTTCACAGGCGCGTCGACTAATCCATCTCCATTGCTGCCGGGCGGCACCGCGGATGTACGAATCACCCTGGACGTGGATCCGACAGTGGCGGATGCGTTCACAAGAAAACCCATCACGGCGCTCCATGGGCAGTTTGGCCAGTACTGGTCCGCCGCCAACGCTGCGTGGCTCTATCCCCGCGACATCGCGCGTAACGCAAACCCTCTGACCATAGATACGCGTCATCCATTCCCCACGTCGACGACGGCGGGATTCTCTTCAAGGGGCCTGCAATTATATCAGCCGGAGTCACCGTATCCGGATGATGAGTACTGGGAGGCGTTTACCGGCTTTACCGGACTCAAACCTAACACAGCATACCAGGTCGCGTTTGTGCACTACCGGCTTACGCAGAACGGCTCAGTAGATCATGCAGCCCGTATCCTGACTGGCACAGTCGCGAATCCGGATACGCTGAAGCTGGCGGCCGGAACACTAGGGGCGATCAACACTGACTGGGATGACCCGGCCCCTGTAGGCTGCGCGCCGTTCCCAGGGGCAAACACCAATCCGTTCATCTTCGGGACCTTCGTGACGGACGCGTTTGGGGATGCGGGGCTTGACAAGTGCTGGCTCTCCGGAAACGGTATCTGGACCGCCGCCGAATTTGGCCAGCAGGCGAAGTCGATGGTTGGCCGCAACGACAACACCACGTACGCAATTCCCAATTACAACTACGTCGAAGTGTGGGAGACTGCGTTCGGCACTGGCGCGGGCCCGGCGATTCGCGCGCAGATAGCGCAGGATCTCTCGCCAAGCGGCGCTCCCATCGCCAATGCGTTCGCTCCGTTCCCGGCGCCGAACACATTGCTTAGACTCGCCTCGGATCAGCAGCTTCCCGCGGCGGTCGACCGCAATCCCTCTTTCCCGATTTCGTATGCAACGGCATTGGCGCTACCTTCGACTTTCGGCGTGCCAGATTCGGTTTCGATCAGACTGAACAACGTGGAGGCACTCGCTACCGGAACGTACAATGTGTGGCTGGTGAATCCGACGACCAACGCTTCAGCGCCGGCAACGGGCAGGTGGGTGCGAGTCGTCGGCAGCGATACGGTGGCGAGCGGTAGTGGCACATCCACGTTCGACGGAGGTCCGGGCACGATCATCTTCACGACCGATGCCTACAGTGCGATCGGTCAACCTGACGTGTCAGATTCACTCTCGGTGCTGCTCGTGAGCATCGAGCAGAACGCAGGCGCGACGAGTCCATCTACATCGCAGCCGTTTTGGACGACGGTCATCAAGAAGGTCGGCGGAACGGTCGGCAGTGCCCTCCAGTTTGGTGAGTTCACACTCGGCGACGACACTCGCGGTCCTGAGATCTTCAGACCGCAAGGCACTATGTCCGGGGGCGTCATCGGTGATACAGTCGTAGTGCTTGTCGACACGACCATCGACGGCCAGGCAACACGAATCCGCGCTGCACAGTTCGTCGGATCACGCATCGAGGTCAAGTTTAGTGGCCTGATGCGACCGCCGCTCGGCTACCGCTATAATGCCTATCTGTGCGGGTCCGACGATGGCTCGTGCAGTCCATTGAACTCGACAACCGAGTTCTTCGATCTGGGCGGATTGACATCGCCGAGCGGCCTCTCGCTCGACAACGCGGACTCTGCGCCGAACGACGGCAACTTGTCGGCGACGCGGATTGTGAGCTCGTTCGCAAGCGCGGCGGTATCGGGTGCTCAAACGCTCTGCGACTTTGATCGATTCAGGTTGGTTCTGGAGCCGATCGCCGGAGGTGGGCCGCCGCTGGCTCATGTATTCGATGCAGCATTGCCCGCGCAGCTGACGGGCGCCCGATCGTGCGACTGATATTCGAAGTTACATTCTCCGAGGCCAATCATGTATAGACTAAGAGCAGTTGCGTTGATTTCCGGCTTTTTTCTTTTCGCCGCAGTGCTGAGCACTTCTGTCATCCGAGCAGAGAGCGTTCGCGCGCTTTGTACCTCGCCATCGGGCAACGTCAGCATTTCGTGCGGTGGTGCAGCGATCGTCTATCCGGCGAACTCTTCCGGACAAACTGTTCGATGGAGAGTCATCAACGGCTCAAGTGGAACGGTTAATGTGAGTTGCTCCGGAACAGGAGGTGTTACTGGCTGCACGACCAGTCCCAGCTCAGTTTCTGCCGGTACAAACGAATGGGTGACAGGAACATTTTCCACGGGAGCGGCAGGTTCGGCTACAATCTCAGCTACGGCCGCTGGTCCGGGTGTCGATGACGTAGTTGTCGGAACCTATCCGCTCACCATTCAGTAACGCATGGCTTTTGTGGAGGTGAACGATTCAAGGCGGGGCGGACCACCTTTCGGTTCGCCCCGCCTTGCTTCAATGCGCATAGTTTGTGACCTTTCGCGCTTATTCTTCGTTGTACGCCAAATACCTTGCAGGGCATACGATTTGCTTCCGGGTTTGCCATTGGAAACACGCGCCGCTAGGTTGCGCGGGCGATGCGCATGGCAGCTCCTGCATTAAGGGGGTGCGGCTGTTATGCTCTCCGTACGCCGATCCCTACTATGGAGTTGAAGCTGTTCACCGCGTTTCGGGAGGACTCATGCGCATGATGCCGCCGGGCGGCGCCGCTCTCTTCGCCGGCGCCCTCGTCGCTGCGATGGCTGTACCGAATGTCCTCGCCGCGCAGCAGCGAGATCCCTATCCGGCGACGCTGCAGTTCGGCACGGGTTTGATCAACATTCCCACCGCCTGGGTGTCACCAGACAATTCCGATGTTTGGATACAAACGTCGGGCAAGGTCATCGAGCACTTCGTCGATCCATCGGCGATGAATTTCTCGACTCGCTGGAACACCAATTACGCCATGGACACCCATTGGCTCGGCCGATTCTCGGTCGGAGTTGCCGCCTATAGCCAGAATCCCGAGTGGGGCTTCTTTGGTTCGGCGCTGCTCATCAAACCGGGACAGTTCGCCAATGTCCCGTCCGTTGCCATTGGTGTGCGCAATGTCGGGAAGTACGATAACGAAGACCGGTTGCTCGTTGGCCACGACATACGCCTGAACCCCACCGACAGCACATACGAGGAAGAAACCGGGGTCTTTCACGACGGCTTCTCCACCACTCCGACCATCTATGGCGTGGCGACACAGGAGTTCGGGTTTGCCAGCACCTGGTCAGGCAGCATCTCCCTCGGTTACGGCAACGGACTGTTCAGCGACGATGGCGGATTGGGCGATGACTACAACTTGAAAGGTCAGCTGGTCGAAGGGCTCTTCCTTGGCGGGCGCGTCGTGGCTCACCCTTCGCTCAACACATCCATAACGCTCATGGCGGAGAACGACGGCTGGGACTGGAATGCCGGTATCGTCGGCGATTGGCGCGGCATTACTTTGGGTGTCTACGGCACGGAGCTCGAGGAGGGTTCGCGCGATCCCGCCAAGTGCAGCAACGAGGGCCTTTGCCGGGTCTATAACTACGCCAAGCTGAACGTTTCGCTCGGATACAGCGGCAACATCAACGACATTCGGAATGGCGTGATCTTGCGTAGCCGGATCACCGAGCTCGAGCGCGAGCAGCAGCGCCTTCGCGCCGAGGTCACCTCTCGCGAACGCAGAATTGCCGCGTTGGAAACTACGCTGCGTCGTGCGCAGGCTGGTGAATTGGCGGAGATTTCGCGCCGCCGGCAGGAGTTGGAGGGACAGATTCAGGAAGAGCGCGAAGCCATTCGTCGCGCTACCGAGCGTCTCGAAGAGCTCGAGCGCACGCGCCAGCCGCCGCCGCCGCCCGCGAATCCGCCGGGCGCGTCGTCATTGTACTAGCGAGGACCGAGACAGATGTTGCGCACGACTCAACGGGTCGCCCTGATTGCGCTCGCCCTC
>JBGTNB010000612.1:0-1843 GCA_041743285.1 Gemmatimonadaceae bacterium | reverse complement strand
CGCCGTCGCGACCGAGCGCACGATGCGGCCGAAGCTCTCGAGCTTCGTCGCCTTCTCCGCACGCTCGGCGGGGTTGTCGAGCAGGCGGGTCATGATGTTCGTCTGCTGGGCCTTGATCGGATCGAGCTGCGCCGCGAGCGCGGCCTTGACCGCCTCGGCGACGAGGGGACCTGTCGTGTCACCGATCAGCTTCACCACCTCGTCCTGGGTCATATTCCGCTCGGCCATGGGGAACTCCTCCTCAGTCGATCCGACCGGTGACGGCGGTCAATGCGGTCCGCATCTCCGCCGCGACGGTCTGGTTCACAACGTCTCGAAGCGTGTTGGTCACGAATTCCGGCGTAGCTGCCTGTGGATCCGGTACGTGGATGCGCAGAACGGGCGTGGGCTGCTCGGTGGGCACGGACGCCGGCGCGACCTTGACCGTGATCGTGGTCTCGCCGCCGAACGGATTCGGCGCCTTGAACGTCAGCTCTTCCGTCGCGTCGGCGGCCACGGTGACCGCGGGGAGCGAGTACGAGCGCGGAATGCTCAGCAGCGTAAAGGCCTGCTCGATCTTGCCCTTCGGTACCCACACGCCGCGCGAGCCCTCGGTCCACTCGTCGAGGACCTTCTCGGCCCACGCGAGGATGGGCGCGGTGTCGATCCCCTTGGAGCGGGCCTCCACCAGCGCCAGCGGATTGGCGGGCACGGGAACCACGGAGAACTCGAGCAGCTCGGCCTCGCTGAAGTCGACGCCGCGGCGCGTCTCGTTGTAGGCCCACTTCATCGGGTTGAACCCGACCGACGTGGCGTTGAGGTAGCCGGCGCGCGTCATGCGGTAGACCGTGTCGCCGAACGGATTGAGCTCCCGCGGCGTGAACTCCGCGCGCGCCGACAGCCCGATCGCGGTGCGGCCCAGCGTCTTGGCGCGCCCGATCGGCAGCGTCCGGTAGTCGTGGGCCCATAGCACGACGGGATTACGCAGGTAGTTGTCGACCTGCCAGCCCTCGGCCGCGACCGTGTCGTGCTCGCGGTCCACGTCGGCCGTGGTGATCGTGAAGTCGATCTCCCGCACCGCTGTCGCGTGCGCGCCGTCGTGGGGGCACTCGGCGCCGCCGGGGCACTCGTCGAGGGCCTTCACCGTGGCGGTGTAGCCCTTCATGAGCAGGACTGCCCCGTCGCCATTGGCCGCCTGCGCGAACTTCGACTTCCACTCATCGAGTGCGAGTCGGCGCGGCGTTTCCGTGGCCATCGGTGCTTCCCCTCCCCTTGAAAACAAAAACCCGGCCGCTCCTTTCGGAACGCCGGGTCACCCGGTCTATGCGGTTGTCGAACGTGTAACGCGATGGGGTGGCTCCGGCGGGCCCCTAGACGTTCAGGGGGTGGCTCGGGCGGGCCCATCACGTTACGATTGCTATTACTACTCGTTGGTGATAGTCGTTGTCAACTTTTCTTTGGCCGGTGCGCGCCAGACGCTCGTCCGCGACCGCTTCGGTACAATCGTTCTCGCCATCCACGCGTCGGCATCCGACGACCGAGGCTGGAGAACCAGCATGAATTTCCGCTCCGCTTCGAGCGCATCGAGGTAGGTGCGACGCAGATTCAGCTCGGCGATGATCGCCGCGATGATGGCGTCGGTGCGGGTCAGATGCACAGGAGGATCTCCTCGTCGTCCGTCGTGGTATCCCGCCGCACACTGGCGGATTCCAGGAGCCCAATGGCTCCGGTCTCCGCAACCACGGACGCACTCGCGATGGTGGCGGTGCCCTGCACTCCGATGCCCAACGCCTCGGCGACGGCGGCACTGACCGCCACAGCAGCCGTCTCGCGCACGCCGACGCCGAGCGCCACCGCGATGAGG
>JBGTNB010000611.1:0-4195 GCA_041743285.1 Gemmatimonadaceae bacterium | reverse complement strand
TCACGGCGATGGCCGCCGAGCGCGCGCTGATCGATCGGCGCCCCGAACGTGCGGCGTTTGAGCCGTTCGTGCTACCCTCGCTCTCCGGCGGTGACACCATCCGGCTCGCCGACCATCGCGGCAAAGTCGTCGTGGTCAACTTCTGGGCGAGCTGGTGCGGGCCCTGCCGCCACGAGATGCCGGCGCTCGATTCGCTGGCGCGCGAGCTGAGCGCCGAGCAATTCGCCGTTATCGGCCTCAACGAGGATGCGCATCCCGCCGCGGCGCGCGAGTTCGCGAGCCGGTACGGGGTAGGTTATCCCAGTGCACGGGGCGAGGGACGGCTCCAGGCCGCGTATGCCTATCGCGGGCTCCCCTACACGATCATCCTCGATCGCGACCAACGCGTCGTGCAGGCGCTTTACGGATTCAGCGGGTCGATCGATCCGATTCGCCAGGCCGTGATGGGTGAGCTGAGCCGTTAGGAAGGGTTGGCGAGATCGCTCGTTCTTTAGTTCCTTTTTTCCTGGTCGCGCTCGGAGGACGGCATGCCAGGGATCAGATCCATTTGATCCGTCAATCCTGATGCATCCTGCCACCCTTCGACATGGATGTTCGTCGAAGTCGCCAGAATTTCGTCTGGTAGCGGGCTGCAATGCCAGGGGATTGCAGGATGCATCAGGATTGAACGGATCACTCGGATCCGTTCGCGTATGAGAAAGCCACGCTGTTCCAGCTGGCAATGATGGGCGGGCTAGACGTATCCGCGGCTGCGGGACGGCATGTTCTCGCATCCCACCATTGGTCGCTCGACCATCTGTTCATGGCGCTCGACCCGGTTCAAACGGTGGCTTCGTCCCCTCCCATGCTTTACGATAGGCGGCGAGCGCTTCATCCGCCGCGGCGGTCTTTCGCTGCGCTCGCAGACTTTCGGCCAATCCGTACAGCGACCAGCCGTTGTCCGGGAAGCGGTCGAGATCCTTCCGAAACGCCTGCTCGGCATCCGCCGGCCGCTTTGCCGCCAGCAGTACCGCGCCTAACTCCTGATGGACTGGTACCGTCCACTCGGGTGGCTCGCCGTAGACCAGCGCCGTCTCCGCATCCGCCGCGCGACGGAGATGTGCTTCCGCCGCAGTGAAATCTCCGCGTGCCGCCGCGATCCGGCCGGCAAGTACGCCCTCGGCGATCTTCGCCACGCTCAACGATTGGTTGAACTCGAGGCGCATCGTCGCCAGTGCCGTGTCCCGCATCGCTTCGCGTACACGCGCGAGCGCCGCCTCCGCTCCTGGCAGGTCGTTGGTTGCGGCAAGAGCGCGGCCTCGCGCGTACTGCCACATCATTCGCGCATGGGGCAGACCCTCAGCCGGCTCGGGCGCACGCAGAATGTCGTCCCAGCGCTCGAACCGCGCGTACAGCTGGAGCGCCCGGGTCAGATGGTGCTGCATGAACGTCAGCCCCTGGGCACCGGCCATCTCCTGCGGCACTATCTCACCCATCTTTTCCGCGGATTCGACCGCCTGACGCTCACGGCCAATCATGCTCGCCGCGAATGCGAGAAAGTCGTAGTTGTGCGGGTAATAGCCTAACGTATACACGCCGGCGCCGGGGCTCTGGTCGCGAATGAAGGTCTCGTCGGCATGCGTCGCGTGCTCGTTGGCCTTGATCGCGTCGAGGTACCGGCCCACCCGGATGTAGATGTGTCCCGGCATGTGCACCAGGTGGCCGGCACCGGGCATCTGCATCGCCAGCCGCTCCGCGCAGGCCACCGCGCGCCGCGGATGTACTTCCTCCACTGCGTGGATGTAGAAGTGACAGGCGCCTGGATGGTTCGGACTGCGAGATGTCACCCGCTCGAGGCTGGCGAGCGCGCGGTCTATCCCGGGCTGCGGCTTGCCATCCGCCGTCCAGTACTGCCACGGACGCAGATCCATCAACGACTCCGCATACAGCGTCGCGATTTCGTTGTCGCCGGAGTAACGTGTGGCGAGCGCTCCCATCGCACGCGCATAGGCCGAATCGAGCGGCGCGCGATCGGATGGCGGCACCTTGGCATAGCGAATCGACAGGGCGTCGATCAGGGCACGCTCCCGCGCGTTGGCACTTGTGGACTTCGCCCGAGCCTTCTGGATCGCCTCGTATGCCTGAACCGCGTTGGCCGAATCCATCGGCACATTGATGTTCGGACCTAGCGCGAGCGCCTTGCCCGCGTAGCAGATCGCGCAGGTGGAGTCCCGCCGAGCAGCTTCCTCGAAGGCGCGAATCGCCTCGGCGTGGTTGAAGGCGTAGTACAGTCGCAGACCCTGATCGAAGTACGCTTGCACCGATGGAACGCGACTGGAAATCTCGTAATGATGACTTCCGAGATTGTCGTAAATGGGAACGGAGTCTGCGGGGGATGCAACCGCGTGTCCGGCATGATGCGGGGTCTGCGCCGCAGTCGCACGGCTGCTTGCAGCGGAGAAGGCCAGCAAGACCGGCAGCCAGCCGATCATGCCGCGCCGTGAAACTCGAGATACCAACATGCTGCCTCCTTGGACGGAAAATGACTCAGCCCATGATGCGAAAGTTGGCGGCGGAAAGCGACAAGGAGTGGCGGGTGCGCAGATGCGTGATGAAATCGGCACCATTCCGATGCGTCGAGCTCGTCGGGGCGCGCCCGCGCAGAACCGTCCCATGTTGTGCAACTGCGCGATCACGTTAGAGACTCACCCGCGGAAGCGTAAGCGTGAAGACGCTTCCCCGTCCCAGCTCGCTCTTCGCAGTCAGGTCACCACCCATGCCGCGCGCCAGGTCGCGGCTGATCGCGAGCCCAAGCCCGGTGCCCTCCGACGGGCGCGTCGCACTCACGTCCACCTGAATGAACGGCTCGAATATCCTGTCCAGAGACGCCGATGGAATGCCCGATCCGGTATCGCTCACGCGAAGATAGACCTGATCTTCGGACGATGTAACGGTGCCGCCGGTGACGACCACACTCCCGCCCGCGCCGGTGAACTTTACGGCGTTGGTCAACAGGTTGAGGAGTATCTGCTCCACCTTTTCGGGATCGGCGCGCGCTGCCACTGACGGAGGCACCGAGATTTCCGCCAGCAGTCCGCGCAACGCGATCTGCGGCTCTACCATCGGCATCACGCTAGACACCACGTCGGCGAGCACCACACGCTCCACCGTGTAGTCGACCCGGCCCGCCTCGATCCGCGCCAGATTGAGCACGTCGTTGACGAGTCGCAGCAGATGGCGCTGGCTTCGATCGATCCGGCCGAGTGCCTCACGCTGCGCATCTGTTACCGAGCCGTGCACGCCCATCTCGAGCAGCTGCGCGTAACCGCCTATCGCATTGAGTGGCGTTCGCAGTTCGTGGCTCATCACAGCCAGAAACCGGCTTTTTTCCTGGTTGGCCTCGTCGGCGGCGGCCCGTTGCTGTTCGAGCTCGGCTCCACGGCGAAGCAGCTCGTCGTTAAGCGAATGCAACGCCTCGCCCTGCGTCATCAACTCGCTCGCCTGATCCTCCAGATGCTGCTTTTGCAGCTCCAACTCCAGCGCCTGCGACTCCAACTGGCTGTTTGCCCTCTCCAGCTCGGCAGTGCGCGACTGAAGCGCTTCGTGGGCGCGCTCCGCTTCCTGTTTAGCCTGCAGTAGCGCGTCCTCGAACTTTCGACGCTCCCGCACCTCCATCAGCACACAGTCGGTTACATGCCCGTCGCCGCGCGGCCGGCGCACGGCGTTGCACAACACCCCGACCTGCTCCCCGTCCTTGCCGCGGAGGAGAATGAATATCTCCTCGGCCCTGCCGTGAAGCCTGACGAGGGGAAACACGTGCGTCTGGTAGAAGATCCTGCTGCCTACGGCGAGGATCGTTTCCACGTGTCGTCCGATCAACTCGTTTCGGTCGTAGCCAAGGCGCCCACTGAGAGTCGCGTTCACCGCGAGCACTCCGCCGTCGTCGCCGAATGACACGAAGCCGCATGGCGCCAGATCCAGCTGCTCGTCCACGCTCGTCCCTAGTCCCTTCGTCAGGCGGGAGCCGGCGAACCCAGATACTCCTTGATGAGCATGACCGTCTCGTCGGGATCGCTCATGTGGGGACAGTGGCCCGTTGCGCTCATTACACGCAGCGTGCTTCTAGGCATTTCCCGGTGGAGGTATTCCCCAACTTCCCGAGGCGCCACCATGTCATCGGAGCACTGCAGCAGAAGCGACGGCACCGAGACGCGCG
>JBGTNB010000610.1:0-4454 GCA_041743285.1 Gemmatimonadaceae bacterium | reverse complement strand
AATGGCCATGCCGCCTATTGCAGCGAGCACCGGCGTCGCGACCCGCCGTCGCTCGCGCAGCTCACCCATGTCGAATTCCCGGCGGATCTCCAAGCCGGCGACGAAGAAGAAAAACGCCATGAGACCGTCGTTGATCCAGTGCCGGAGATCGAGCGACAGCGCAAACTGTCCGACGCTTATCGCGACCGGTGTACTCCACAAGCGTTCGTAGCTCGCGGACCACGGAGAATTGGCCCAGATGACCGCGGCGACGGTTGCGCCAAGTAGCACGGCCGCGCTCGCGTTCTGCGTTGCGATGAACTCTCGAAGAGGCACGCCTTGGCGGCGCGGCGCGCGGCTCCGGTCGGCGAGGGGCTGAGGCGAGCCGTCAGACGCCATGCTCGCGGTCGATGGATCGTTCATCACGCGTGCGCCAAGTGCAGCAATGAGCCGGTTAGGCTTGCCACACCCGTTCCTCCCCAGGCCTTTGACAAGGTCGCGTTGAGTGGCGCACTAGCCATTAATGACCCTCGATCGCAGCGGGCTCATTCGGTTGAGACCAATCCTGCCGATACCCGGTTCGTCGCACAAGGATGGGCGAAGGCATGGTTGCCTGATTCCCTCGAATGATCGATCATTCGTCAACGTCCTCGCCGCGTGGAGTGTTCCGTTGAGCGATCCGCAGCAGCTGGCGCCGGACCAATTCGGAATCGTGGTGCTCCGGGAGCTACGCAAGGCAGGATTCGATGCGTCGCCCTTGCGACGTGAGCGGCGCTCAACTTTGCCGGGTGAGGAGGGTGCCTACAGGATCGACTATCTACTGACGATGGCCGGCCCGGACGCCGATGCTCCTCTAGAAGTTCTCATTGAATGCCGGCGTCAGGCGGCCGCGGCCGGAAAGAGCGAGGTGGAGGCGTTGAGAGAGCGTGCGGAGGAGAACGAGATGAAGGCAGCCATGTTGTTCGCCACATCGGGCTATTCGAAGGAGGGTGCGGTGCACGCACGCACGCACGGCATCGCTCTGTTTCGCGTGGCCGACGGCCGCGCGGCGTGGACGCGCAGCGCTTGGGGGGGACCGACCGCGCCTTCGTGGATCCCGGAGTTCATGCTGGAGGTAGCGAGCCTTGGCCCGGCAGGCGACCTGCGGTACGATCTGATCCTGGCCGGACACGCGGGCAAGGTCTCCGACGCATTGAATCTGCGGACCACGCTGGATCCTAACGCAGGGAGACAGCTTGGCTCAACGTGACGCGATGGATGTTCTGCAGGCATGGGTAGAGGATTTCAATGCCGCTGCTCGCCCAGCCGTTCCGCTATCGTCAGGCGGAGAAGCAGGCGGAGCGCAGCTCCGCCTGCGGCTCGATCACCCAGACGGCAAGGTCTCGATCTTACATCTGGTCGCCGTAGAGCAAGACGGGCGTCCAACGATCCGCGTCCGCCGTTTCGATGGGATTCTGCCCGACACCCTGGTGCAAGCCGGCTTATGGGCGAGCGGCGAGTTGGGACGGCGATAGCGACCCTGGTTGGCACCGTGGCGCCGGTTTTCCGGCTCGTTTAGCCCGCTTCAGGGTATCACAGCTTCGACGAGAGCTATTGTTTCGGACGAGGAGTCACGTGCCACGCATTGTTCAAATCAAAACGACGAACCGAGCCAGCGCATTTGCGCTCGCCATCGCCGCCGTCGCAATCGGGGGTGTGTTCTTCGTGTTTGGCCTCATGCTGCTCCTCGCTCTGGCAGCCGTGGGCACACTGGTCGGAGCAGGGCTCGTCCTTTACCACCGGCTGACGGGCCGGTTGCCGCGCTTTCTGCACCGGCGGAGTCAGCCAGCGGCGTCGCTGCACCCGGAGCTCGAGGTGTTTGCGGCGGAACCCCGTGTCCGCGGCGAGCTTGCAACGGAAATGTCCGAGAAGCAGTCGATCGAGCGGGACTGACCGGCGGGTGAGGTATCTAGAAGGCGTATGCTCGCGACATGCAGCCTCCCTATTCCGAGACGATGCGCATTAGCTGCCCGCACACCCACGCGCCGTACGTGCCGATGGCATAGCCCAATACGGCCAGCAGGACTCCCACAGGCGCAAGGCTCGGGTGAAAGGCCGACGCCACCACCGGCGCCGATGCCGCACCGCCCACATTCGCCTGACTACCCACCGCCAGATAGAAAGTCGGCGCTTTGATCAATCGCCCGACCACCAGCAGCAGAAGCGCGTGGAAACCAAGCCACACCGCGCCGAGTGCAAAGAGCCCAGGCCGCTCGACGACAGCGGTTATGTCCATCGTCATACCGATAGTCGCAATGAGTACGTAGAGCATGGCAGTACCGACCGTCGATGCTCCCACTCCCTCCAGTTCGCGGGCTCGCGTGAACGATAGCGCAAGCCCCGCGGTGGTCGCGAACACCACCAGCCAGAAGAACGTACTCGTAAGGCTCAGCCGCTCGAGGTCCGGCGATACGCGCCCTATCCAGGCGGCCAGCGGATCGGCGATCAGGTGCGAGAGCCCCATGAATCCAAAGCCAACTGCGAGGATGATCATGAGATCGGAAAGCGCCGGGATGCGTGCGTGGCGCTCGCGAAACTCGGTGACGCGAATGCGCAGATCATCAATCGCCGACGTGTCGGCGCCGAGCTTGCGGTCCAGCTCCGGGGCTCGGCTGGCCATGAACAGGAGTACCGCCAGCCATACGTTCGCAACCAGAATGTCGACGGCTACCATCGATGAGAACACGACATCACTGACCTCGAACACCTCTTTCATGGCGGCCTGATTAGCGCCACCGCCTATCCAGCTCCCGGCGATGGTCGTCAGACCGCGCCATACCGCGTCCGGGCCCTGACCCCCTACCGTATCGGGACTGATGTACGAGAAAAGCAGGACTGCCAGCGGCCCGCCGATGATGATCCCCGCTGTACCAGTCAGGAACATGATCAGCGCCTTTGGTCCGAGCGCCAGAATGCCCTTGAGATCGATGCTCAACGTGAGCAGCACGAGCGTGGCCGGCAGCAGGTACCGCGAAGCCATGTAGTACAGCCGCGATTGCTCTGCATCGATCAACCCAAACGTGTTGTACAACGAAGGGATGAAATAGCAGAGCAGCAGCGACGGCACGTACTTGTAGAACGCCCGCAACTTGGGGTGTGGATGGCTCGACGTGTAGAACACGAGGCCGAGCGTCGCCATTAGGAGGCCCAGGATGACGGCGTCACTTGTGATGAGAGCCGATGAGGTGGGTTGCATGGAGGCCGAATATGGCGCTCCAATGCGATGACCACAACGAGCACCGGCTTTAGATCGCTGGAATGGCGTGGATCAGCATCGATCGTCGGGGCGTTATGTCTCCAGCAGAGGTGATCATGCCAACTTGGTGCCCGGTCCACGTTTCCCGCAGCATTTGCAAAGTCCGTTGCCGAGGGTGAGAATAACGGACGGCGGCGAGTGCCGGCCTCACTGACCAAGACCAACCGAGCCATGGAACTACGGAAATGAACGAGATACCGCTCGGCCGTCGTGACTCGCGGCGGATGGCTTTGCACTCCCGATACTGCTTGATCGCTTTCACCCTCCCTGCAATGGCCTGCAGTTCCAACGCGCTTCCACCCCCTGTCGAGTGGTCCGAGATTGCCCGAGCCACCGTAGCTCCGCCTGACGAGCGCATCGGTTATGGGCCAGACTCACTTCAGTTCGGTGAGTTGAGGCTGCCGAACGGCGCCGGACCGTTCCCAATTGCCGTAGTGATTCACGGCGGCTGCTGGCTGGCCGAGTACGACTTGAAGCACGTTGCAGCGGTGGGTGAAGCGCTCGCCGGTCAAGGCATTGCCAGCTGGACCATTGAGTATCGGCGCGTCGGCGATGCGAACGGTGGTTGGCCCACGACATTCTCCGACGTGGCGCTGGGAGTGCAGCATGTCGCCACGCTGGCCGTCCGGTATCCGCAGCTCGATACGGCTCGGGTAGTGTTGATCGGACATTCAGCTGGGGGCCATCTCGCGCTGTGGGCCGCATCGAGTCCGCCTGACGCCAGCCAGACTGGCGATGCGATGCCGGTTCCGCCGGCGCTTCCATTACGAGGCGTCGTGAGTCTTGCCGGCATTACCGATTTGCGAGCGTACGGGGCACAACCGGGAAGTTGCAATTCCTCTGTTCCTCTGCTGCTCGGCGGGACGCCGCAAGAGGTTCCAGCGCGTTATGCGGCGGCCAGTCCGATCGAGCTCGTGCCGTTGCGAGCACCCGTGCGACTCATACACGGCGCGCTCGACCCCATCGTTCCGCTGCAACAGAGCCGCAACTTCGCCGATCGGAGCGAGGAAGCCGGCGGCCGCGCCAGTGTAACGGTGGTCGAGGGAGCCGGCCACTTCGATGTGATAGCGCCGCTCGCGCCGGCGTGGAGCGCAGTGTTGCGAGCGGCTCGGGAGCTGCTCGCCGTGCGCTAGACGCCGGCAATTGCGCGGCGTCTGACGGCAGAGGTCAATCCACGCGC
>JBGTNB010000609.1:0-2485 GCA_041743285.1 Gemmatimonadaceae bacterium | reverse complement strand
AGCGCCGGCAGCTTCGCCGCCGCGCTCACGACACCCGCGCGTTTCGCGCGTCCACGCCACCGCTCCCTAGTGGCTGCGGCGGTTACGCTCCTCGTCTTAACGGGCCTCGCCGGCATCGGCCTTCACCAGCGCTCATCAGAGGACTCGGGTCCACCGCGCCCCGTCAGTCGCCGCTCGGTTGCGGTTCTGCCCTTCACCAATCTCAGTCGAAGTCCCGATAACGAGTATTTCAGCGACGGAATTGCCGAGGACATCTCGAGCCAGCTCGCTCGAATCCGGGACCTCAAGGTGATCGCCCACACGTCGGCGCTACGGTACAAGGGACGGTCTGACTCACCGCGCGCGATCGGTGAGGCACTGGGAGTGGCTACGCTGCTTCAGGGAAGCGTGCGGCGAGTAGAGGACCGGGTACTCGTAACCGCCCGGCTGGTCGATGCCGGCATGGGGGAGCAGCTCTGGGCCGACGAGTACGACCGCGAGCTGAAGGACATCTTCGGCATTCAGCGGGACATCGCGACACGCATCACCACGTCCCTCCGCAGTACTCTGTCTGCTCAGGAGCGCACTCAGCTTGGGCGCGAGTCGACCGGGGACGCCGAGGCGTATAACCTCTACCTCCTGGGCCGGTATCACTTCGCCAAATACACACCGGCAGGGTGGAAGCGCAGCGTCGAGTACTTCGAGCAGGCGATCCAGCGGGACTCCACCTTCGCCCTCGCCTACGCGGGGTTAGCCGACGCGTACATGCTCCTCGGCTACCTCGCCATCCTTCGCCCGCCCGACGCCTTCCCCAAAGCGCGCTCTGCCGCCCTCAGGGCCATAGCGCTGGACAGCACCCTGGGGGAGGCTCATGCCTCGCTCGGGCTCATTACTGCGGCGTACGACCGCGATTGGAGGGCCGCGGAAGCGCGGTTCCAGCGCGCGTTAGCCCTCAGCCCAAACTCAGTGTACGCCCACATGTGGTACGCCACCTTCGTGCTCACGCCGCTGGGACGGCACGATGAGGCGATTGCCGAGATGCAGCGAGCGGAGGCCATCGACCCGGTCTCGCTCCCGGTTCGGTTCAACGTGGGCTTCCGCTACTATTTCGCGCGCCGGTACGACGACGCGATCGCGGCATGCCAGAGAGCGCTCGAGCTCGACCCCACATTTGCCCCTGTACGCGCCGTGCTCGGCTTCTCCTACGCGGCGCTGGGGCGCTACGACGATGCCATCCGGGAGATCCGTGCGGCGGTTGCGGATACGACAGTCACCGGTGTTGCGGTGCTGGGCTATGTCTACGCCCTCGCCGGTCGCAAAGCCGAAGCGCGATCGGTACTGCGAGCCGTGCAGGAGCGCTCCACTCACGCCTACGTGGTGCCGCTGGATTTCTCGCTCATCTACGCCGCATTGGGAGAACGGGATGAGGCGTTCCGATGGCTGCGGAAGGCGTACCAGGAACGGGCGCCGTTGATCGTCTTTATCAACGTTGCGGCCTGGTATGATACGGTTCGGGACGATCCCCGCTTCGCAGCACTGGTGCGAGACCTCGGCCTCCAGGGTGCACCGCGAGCGGTCCCGTGATCGCCCCTTCGTTGTAGGGGGCGCACGCGAGCCGAGGTACCTGATGGACATGTGGCCCTATGACCCCGTAGATGACACATGGATTCAGCTGCCGACAAGGTTCCCCGGCATCGGCAGGTCCCAGATGGTTGCTGGCATCGTGTCTGGGATAATGTTCCAGGCGCTGTGAACGCGCAACTCCATGGGAGGCCCGCCCGACACCTTCGATGATTTGTGGGAGTACATACCTGACAGGTAGTTCTGCCTCTCAATAAAGCAACGGCCGCCGACAGTCGCGACTATCGGCGGCGGTTCACTGATCCTGCCCTCGCCTCGACGGCTCGGGGCACGCCCTACCTGACGCCGCCCGCCTCACGCTGCGGGCCTCACCTCCCCGCCTGCCGATGTCCCTCCTTCTGACTCGGGAGCCGGCCGTGGAGTACCCAGGACCTTACTGGCGTTGATCCAGCTCCCCAGCAGCTGCTCATCGGTGGCGAACCGCTGCCGGTTCCTGCCGTTCATCACCCGCACGGTCCGGGCGATCTCCGAGGCCACCGCCCGGAGCTCCCGCGTGGCGCCGACGTGCGCGGTCTTGCCCTCGATGCCGAGCGCCACCGCGGCGTCGAACTGGTCCAGCATCCGGACCAGCTCCTCCAGCACCGACTGCGCCAGACCATGCTTCAGAAGCACTCCGGGCATTCGCCCTCTCCCGGCATGCTCGGGGGCTCGGGTCCGTATCGCGGGCACCGCAAGGCTCATTCACGGTGACTTAAGGGTGTCTTCATCATCCGGGACGTACTCTGCCGTAATTCAGGTCGTGTGATCCCGGATCGGAGGAGGACCCCATGCTACGCAGAATCCTGGTCCCCGTTGATGGCTCACGCTTTGCCGAGGACGCGCTCCCGACCGCTTTCCGCCTGGCGCGGCGCGACGACGCGCAAGT
>JBGTNB010000608.1:0-1566 GCA_041743285.1 Gemmatimonadaceae bacterium | reverse complement strand
TGCCTTTGCCATTCTTTTGCCCGGCCTCCGGAATTCAGGCGGCGGGCGCTTGGGGTCGGTAGGTGTCTCCGCTCGTCAGTACGGCCCATGCGATCCGCGCGAGCTTGTTGGCGAGCGCAACCGAGACGAGCCGGAACGGCTTCTTCGCGAGACGTTCCCTGACCCAGTCGGCAAGGCGGGTCGCCTTGTCCTTCTCCGAGCGTCCGAAGCGTTGGTCGGACTCTCAAGTTCCGCGAGGGCCGGATCGTTTTTGGCCTCCGTCTCCTCTACCGGCCCGGTCATAGCGGCTGCGACTACCGCGTCGACATATTCAGCGAAACGCCAGGTTGCGGGTTTGGCGGGTTTGGCGAGTTTGAATCCGGCCATTCTGAATCTGCCTCAGCCGCAGAGGCAGATTCAAAACAGGCGAAAACAAACCCGCCAAACCCGTTAAACCCGCAAGCCGCTACCTCCGACATCCCGGAGGACTGGCAATGATCGTCATCGGGACAGGCAAAATGGCCCGTAGGGACGCCCCGCATTGAAACCGCCTCGGGTTCGCTGGAACACCACCGAGGCGCGGGTCGAGCGCTTCGTGCGGCTGGCGCAGCGGCTTGATCTCCCGATCTACGGCTTCGAGGTTCGGGGGCGCGACGTCACCGTCCTCACGCGCCCGCGCGATGACGGAGCGGCGGCGCCCCCGACGGAGGCCGATCCGGTCGAGCGCTGGTTTTGCGACAATGCCGCCGGCGACCCGGTGAGTACCCGGCAGAGAAAAGCGTCATGAAGCCCGCCACTTATTCTCTTGCTAGTCCACGGGAACAGAGCGTCCGTGTCCGTTGGGGAACGGGGGAATAGGGCCTCATGCCGGCGCGCTACAATACCATCATCGTCGTCCGAAAGCGGAACACCCGCGGCGATCAGGTCGAGTACCACACGGTCGGCCGGAAGGGCCCGAGCATCTGGCGCACCGGCGAACAGAACCCGCCTGGGACACCGGGCTACCAGGCAGCCTACAATGCGGCGACCGGCGTACAGGCTGTGCTTGCGCCGCGCGAGACCGGCCACGGCTGGCACTCAGTGAACGATCTGCTCGACGCCTACGAGCGCTCCCGTGAGTTCTGCCGGCTCGCCCCGCGTACCCGGACCGACTACCTCAAGGGGCTCGCCGATGTGCGCGCGAGGTACGGCGGCGCTCCGCTCGGCATCATCAACAGCGTCGCGCTCAAGGGCAACGTGCTCGACTGGGTCGAGGTGCACTGGGCCGGCAAGGCCGCCGACAAACGTCTCGACCCGTTCAAGTTCGCGCTCAGCTGGGCGACCGGACGCCACCCCGAGCGGGTGCCGGTCAACTATCTGCACGGCATCCCGTGCTTCTACGAGGGCGCCGATCGCGCCGAGATCATCTGGGAGGACAAGGAGGTCGACCGCTTCTGTCAGCTGGCCCCCGAATTGCACGCCGACGCGGTGCGGCTGGCGCGGGAGACCGGCCTGCGCATCGGCGATCTCGTGGAGCTCGAGCGCAGCGAGATCAGGAAGGCGCCGGATGGCAGCCGCGCCATCATCCTGCGCCCGAACAAGCGCCGG
>JBGTNB010000607.1:0-14422 GCA_041743285.1 Gemmatimonadaceae bacterium | reverse complement strand
TCGCCGTCGTAATCGATGGAACCAATGCCAGCGACGGCGCCGATTACCGGCCGGGGACCGCGGCGGCGCGCGAGCACGGCGTGGAATCGCCGCTGGCCGCGGTCGGGCTCACCAAGGATGAAATCAGGCAGTTGAGTCGCTCGCGCGGGTTAAGAACCTGGGCCCAGCCGTCGGCACCCTGCCTGGCGTCACGAATTCCCTACGGAACGGCGGTGACCCCCGAGCGACTGCGTGCGGTGGAGCTGGCGGAGCAGGCGTTGCGTGCGTTAGGGATCGGTGGGGATTTGCGTGTTCGTCATCACGGAGCACTGGCACGCGTGGAGCTGGCGCCTGACGAGCTGGTGACATGGCTGCAGGCGGCCGCGATGACTCGTCTCACGGCTGCCGTGCGTGCGGCAGGGTTCTCGCGCGTCGCGGTGGATGCGCGGGGCTTTCGCTCTGGCGGTCTGAATGTGCTCGCCGGTATAGGCGCATCAGCTGATTCGGAAGCCGCCGGATGAGCGCAGGCGCGCTGGAAGAGGCGCTCAAGGCACTGAGAATCCACGGCGAAGTCGTGGCGCATGGCCGGGTCGCCGTGCTCATCACCTCACATCCCGAGCAACTCGTGGAACCGTCGGCGCGTGAATCCGCGCTGCTCGCCGCGGGCGCGCTCGGTTTCCGCACGCTGGCAGTCGAGCTTCCCGGCGACGCACCGAGTGCGCACTTTCCTGGCGCTTAACCTGCCACCGTCCGTGCGCGACGCTCTATTCGAGCACACAGCCGCCGTGCGCGCCGCCGCACCGCTGGCCACCTGGGTAGCACGTGAAAACCTGCATCTCACACTACAGTTTCTAGGCGATGTAGACGAAGAGCGTGTGGCTGCCGTGGAGACGCGGGTTCGAGAGATCGCCGCCACGCACCGGCGATTCACGCTCGACATTGGAGGCGCCGGTGCATTTCCAAACCTTGGACAGCCCCGCATCGTATGGATGGGCGTGGCCTCGGATCCGCGGCTGGAACTGCTGCAACACGATCTGGAGCTTGGGAACGAATCGCTCGGCTTTCCAGTGGAGGGGCGGGCATTCCGGCCGCACATTACGATGGGCCGCATCCGAGTCGCGCTGCCAGCCGCCGAGCGCCAGGCGCTGGTTGCCGAACTTCGAGGATGCGGTTTCAGGGAACGGGTGACCGTAACTTCCGTCGATCTGATGGAGAGCGCCCTCGGATTGGGCGGATCGCGCTATACGGTGCTGGCTGGTGCGGCGTTAGGAGAGGAGACTTGAATGGGGTGCTTTCGAACGATCGGGTGCGCGGTCGTCTTTCTCGTGGCGGTAGCCGTCGCGTGGTTCTTCCGTGCTGATATAAGCCGGATGCTCGCGCGCGACGACGTAGCGCCGGCCGTGGCGACGGAAGCGGTATGGGAACCGCTCACGCCTCAGGGTGCCGCTCGCGCGCGCGCAGTGGTGGCACGGCTCGATGAGCGATCGGGACGTGTGTACGAGAACGTGAAGCCTGCCGACCTGTCGGCGCTCGTATTCGAGGAGCTGTCAAAGCAGGCGTTGCCGCCATCGGCTTCCGAAATCGAAGCGGCCACGGTTGGAAACACGCTCGCCATCCGCGCCAACGTGCGGCTCAGCGACTTTGGCGGAAAGGATGTTCTGGGCCCGCTTGCATCCTTGCTCAACGACCGCGAGCAGGTGCAGTTCGGCGGCGTGCTGCAGGTCATCCGTCCCGGGCTCGCTCAGTACCGGGTGAGCGCATTACGAATTGGCAGTCTGGACGTGCCGCCGCCGCTCATCCCGCGCCTTCTTCGCCGGATCGGACAGGGGACGCGCCCCGAGGGCGTTGCCGACGATGCACTGCCGCTGGAGATTCCGGCGCACATCGGTGACGTTCGGATCGGCGCAAACACGGTAACGCTGATCAAGGCCACCACGTGAGTCGCCGAATTCTCGTCGTCGATGATGAGCGTGGAGTACGTGCCGCGCTTGGCCAACTGCTCGAATACGAGGGCTACGAGGTACACACGGCCGAGAATGCGGTGGATGCGCTGGCCGAGTACGACAAGTTTAAGCCGCATCTCGTGTTCATGGACGTGAAGATGGCGGGCATCGATGGGCTCGAGGCGCTCAAGAAGATCCGCGATTCGGATCCGGCGGCGACCGTAGTTATGATAAGTGGACATGGTACGATTCAGACGGCGGTCGAAGCGACGCAGCTGGGCGCGTACGATTTTCTGGAGAAGCCGCTCGACACCGACCGCATTTTGGTCACGCTGCGCAATGCCCTCCAGCACCTCGAGCTCCACGCCGAGAACGCCCGGCTGCGCGAGACGGTGGAAGCGCGCTATGAGATGGTGGGGCGCTCGTACGCGATCCGCGCCCTCATCGACACCATTGAGCGCGTAGGACCGACGCCCGCCCGTGTGCTCATCACCGGAGAGAATGGCACCGGCAAGGAGCTGGTCGCGCGAGCGGTGCACCGCCTATCGACCCGTTCCAGTGCACCGTTCATCGAAGTCAACTGTGCGGCGATTCCCGGCGAATTGATCGAGAGCGAGCTGTTCGGACACATGAAAGGCTCGTTCACCGGCGCGGTAGTCGACCGGGCCGGCAAGTTCGAGCTGGCTGATGGCGGAACGCTCTTTCTCGACGAGATCGGCGACATGAGCCTTGCGGCGCAGGCCAAGGTGCTGCGCGTGCTGGAAGACGGCGTGGTGACGCGCATCGGTGGCGCCAAGCCTCACGCCGTGGACGTACGCGTGATCGCCGCGACGAACAAGAATCTCGAATCGGAGATCGCCGACGGGCACTTCAGACAGGATCTGTTCTATCGTTTGAACGTCGTGCCGGTGTCGGTACCGCCGCTTCGCGACCGGCGTGAGGACATCCCGGCGCTGGTACAGCACTTCGTGGTGCTCCTGACGCAGCGCGAGGGGATGGCGCCACGGCAGATCGCGCCTGACGCGGTAGAGCGCCTTACGAGTTACGATTGGCCGGGGAATGTGCGCGAGCTGCGCAACACGATAGAGCGGTTGCTGATTCTCACCACCTCTCCCCGCATCGCTGGCGCGGATGTCGACCGCCTGCTGGGCCGCCGGGCGACTGAGACCACCAGCCTTGGATCGCTTCTCGAGTACAAGACGTTCGAGGAGTTTCGCGAAGCAGCGGAGCGCAGCTACCTGCTCGCTAAATTGCGCGAGATGGATTGGAACGTAGCGGAGACGGCGCGGAACCTGGACATGCCGAGATCGAATTTGTACAAGAAGATAGAGAGATACGGTTTGCAGAGAGAGTGAATCTCGAGATGAGAGATGCGAGTTGCGAGACCCTGAATGGTCGTTCTCGCATCTCGCTTCTCTCATCTTCACGCGGAGCGTAAGATGAGCTCGGACTGGGACAAGGAATTAGCGAAGATCGACAAGCAGCTCGCATCCATCTCGGATGAGGAGCTGATGCGGGCGAACGCACCGGCGGCTCCGGCGCCAGGTACGGCTGCGCCCCCAGGCGCGGGACGTGCGGCCGCGGCACCGCCTGCTGTCATTGCGGAAAAGCCGCCTCGGCGCTGGGCGCTCTATCTGCGGTTGGCCTTCGCGCTCGCGCTGGCCATCGGAATTATGTTCTGGCCGCACGACATTTATTCGATCGCCTGTGGCGTGAATCTATTTCTCTACCTGGGCGCTGCGGCACTTATTACCGGTGCCGGAATGTGGAGCGCCGTCTGGTCGTGGCGGCATCGCTCGGCCCCGGCGCACGTATTGTCCCTCGCGATAATGATCTGGGGGCTGGTGGTCGGAGCATCGGAGGTGCTGCCGCGCGTCGGCTACGCCATACCCTCCGACGACGTCACGCCAACCTGGCTGTGTGAATGAATCGACCGAATACATTCAGCTGGTAGCTGCCCATCTCGTCGAGGATGGACAAAACAGCTAGACGGGCAGCTAGTCAGCGAAGTAGCTCGGAGCTTCGAGCGTTTGAGTGTGGCGGGGCGCTCTACGCTCATAGCTAACAGCTGTACGGCTGGATAGCTGCCCGTCTTGCTGTTCCCTTGGCTTTCAGCCGCGATCGTATCGACAATGCCTAATTCCTGATTCCTATTTCCTGGTTCCTATTTCCATGAAAACCTACAAGAACTTCATCGCTGGAAAATGGGTGGCTCCGTCCACCGGCCAGTACTTCGACAATAGAAATCCGGCCGACACCTCGGATCTGATCGGCCGCTTCCCGTTGTCAGGCACCGAGGATGTCGATCGCGCGGTGGAGTCGGCGGCCAAAGGGTTCGAGCGGTGGAAGCGGACGCCGGCGCCGGCCCGCGGCGACGTGCTCCGGCGCGTCGGCGATCTGCTCACCGAAAAGAAGGAAGAAATCGCCGACCTGATGACCCGCGAAATGGGAAAGCCGCTGGCCGAGACGCGGGGCGACGTGCAGGAGGGCATCGATACCGCCTACTACGCGGCAGTCGAGGGGCGGCGTCTGTTCGGACATACCGTGCCTAGCGAGCTTAGCGAAAAGTGGGCGATGAGCTATCGCCGGCCGATAGGCGTGGCCGGGCTCATCACCCCGTTCAACTTTCCGCTGGCAATTCCTACCTGGAAAGCGTTCCCCGCGCTCGTATGCGGAAACTCGGTGATCTTCAAGCCGGCCGAGGATGTGCCGCATACGGGAACGGCGTTCGTCGAAGTCCTGCTCGAGGCGGGATTGCCGCCTGACGTCATTCAACTCGTTCACGGTGCGGGCGAGGTAGCGGGGAAGGCCATCGTCGAGCATCCCGGAATCTCGCTCGTCTCATTCACCGGTTCTACCGAAACGGGTCGCATCGTTGGCGAGACGTGCGGGCGAATGCACAAGCGGCTTTCGCTGGAGATGGGCGGAAAGAATGCGCAGATCGTGCTCGATGATGCGAATCTCGAGCTGGCTCTGGAGGGGGTGCTCTGGGGCGCATTCGGAACTACCGGCCAGCGCTGCACAGCGACCAGCCGACTCATACTGCAGTCGGGTATTCATGATGAGATGCTGAGCCGCCTCGTCGATCGCACGCGCGCGCTGCGCCTCGGTGACGGGCGTAAATCCCGCACTGATGTGGGCCCTCTCATAAACGAGGCGGCGCGCGAGAAGGTCGAGCGCTATGTGGACATCGGGGTGGAAGATGGTGCGGACCTGCTGTGCGGCGGGCGGCGCCCCGAGAACGGAAAGCTCGAAAAGGGGTATTTCTTCGAGCCGACCATATTCGCCCGCGTCGAGGCCGGCAGCCGCTTGGAGCAGGAGGAGATCTTTGGTCCGGTGCTCTCGGTCGTTCGGGTGGAAACCGCCGAGGAGGCCTTTCGGGTCAACAATGACGTGAAATATGGTCTGTCGTCCTCACTGTACACGCGGGACGTTGAGCTGGCCTTCCGTGCACTCACCGATCTGGACAACGGCATCACGTACATTAACGCGCCGACGATTGGCGCGGAGGCGCATCTTCCGTTCGGCGGCGTAAAGGCGACTGGAAACGGTCACCGCGAGGGCGGGTGGGAGGTGTACGAATTCTTCTCGGAGACCAAGGTGGGATACGTGGATTTCTCCGGGCGCTTGCAACGGGCACAGATCGACAACTATCCGGCACAATCGGCGTGAGGATGGCGGCACTCTTGCCGTCATCTGACGTCGGACCTTAGACTTCGAGAGAATCATCACCTTGCCCGCCGCCGCCCCCAGCGCATGAGCGATAGTTCCGCATCTAGCGCCACCCGACTAGAAATCTCGCCTGAACAGCGAAAGGCGATACTGCGCCGTGTTAATCGCTCGCGCTCGAACTGGCGCGCGGTATGGGACTGGCTCAAGCTGTTCCAGATCGCGGTATTTCTGTTTCTGATAATCAAGACGTTCGTTGTAGAGGCGTTCAAGATTCCAACGGGCAGCATGGAGAACACGCTGCTGGTCGGAGACTTTCTGCTCGTCAACAAGGCGGTATACGGAGCGACCGTTCCGTTCACCGACATTCGCCTTCCCGCATTCAGTGTACCGGAGCGCGGTGACGTCATCGTGTTCGAGTTTCCCGATCCACGCGCGATCGATAACGACGAAGAGAAGAACTTCGTCAAACGTGTGGTCGGTATAGCTGGTGACACTGTCGAAATGCGCGACGGCGACGTTTGGCGCAATGGGAAGCGGTTGGAGGAGTCATACGTCATTCACTCCAGCCTGGGCAGCGACGCAATCGTGGAAGAATTTGGATGGCAGCGACACTTTTTGGTACGACGCGCGGAAGCACATAGCGGCTATCATCCTTCGCGTAACAGGTGGGGCCCGCTGATCGTCCCTGAGGGGAACTACTTCGTGCTGGGAGACAACCGCGATAATTCGTACGACAGCCGCTATTGGGGCTTCGTGCCTGACTCATTGGTGAAGGGCCAGCCGCTGGTGGTCTATTACAGCTTTGAACGCGATCGCGTTCATCGCGCGCCCTGGTTGACGAACATTCGCTGGTCGCGACTCGGTGAACGGATTCGCTGACGAAGTTCCCAAGGCAGAAGTTCCGGATCGCGTTCCGCCGCGCGATGAGTTGTCGACGTCCTCAGGAGCCGCCGTGCCACTGCCCGCGACACCCGCACGCGCCCGTCGAAAACTTTCTTCGGAAGATGGATCGCTGGATCAGTACCTTCGCGACATCAGCGTCTATCCGCTCATCGATCGCGCAGAGGAAATTCGGCTGGCCATCGGCATTCGCAGTGAGGATCCCGATGCGCTGGACAAGCTGGTCCGCAGTAACCTCCGCTTCGTCGTTTCCGTCGCCAAGAAATACCAGAACCAGGGCGTTGCACTGTCGGATCTCATCAACGAGGGCAACCTTGGCCTGATCCGCGCTGCCCACAAGTTCGACGAGACCAAGGGGATCAAGTTCATCTCCTATGCCGTCTGGTGGATTCGTCAGGCAATTCTGCAGGCGCTGGCCGAGCAGTCGAGGATCGTGCGCGTGCCGCTCAACCGCGCCGGCACACTGCACCGGATCGGCAAACGCGCGAGTGCGCTGCTTCAGGAGCTGGGCCGCGAGCCGACGAACGAGGAGATCGCCGAGGAGATGGATCTGACCGAGGAAGAGGTCGCGAAGACGATGTCCATCTCGCAGACCCACCTCTCGCTCGATGCTCCGCTGGCGCCTGGCGAGGACAACAAGCTCCTCGACTACCTGCCCGACACCTACAATCCACAGCCTGACGAGCAGACGTTCGAGAAGGCGCTTACCGAGTCGATCGAAGAAGCGCTCGCCTCGCTCAAGGAGCGCGAATCCAAGATCCTGCGCCTCTACTTCGGGCTCGATGGACAGGAGCCGCTGACGCTCGAGGAAATTGGCGCGCTGCTCGGCATCACCCGTGAAAGGGTAAGGCAGATCAAGGAGAAGGCCCTCTCGCGGCTGCGTCACGTATCGCGGGCGCGGTCGCTGGAGTCGTATCTGGGGTAGGAATTAGGAAATAGGAAACAGGAATTAGGGTCGGTGTGCGCACGGCTCCGCGGCGCGCTCTATTTCAAATAAGCAAAACGGGGCGCTGCTGCGCCCCGTTGTGCATACGATCCCTAATTCCTAATTCCCAATTCCTAATTCCTTCTCAACAAACAGTTTCCAAATACTCGAACAACCTCGGATGAACACTGCGGGCGTGCGTCTCGGTGACGCGCTTGCAGTGTGTGCCCAGGTACTCCGCCAGCAGAAAAGTCGGAGAGACGGGGCTGTTCGGCGAGCTTTCGTCCTCGCCTGCGCACACGACGGGCAGACAGATCCCTCCGGGCTGCACAAACGACCGGAGCGTCTCGGGGACCGCGATCACGTTGCCCGTGCTCGCCGCCCGCTGCGTCGACGTGTACTCCTCGAAGTAGTTGTAACCGCGCATAGGTACGCTCCTCAGGTCTGTTCCCAGTCCCAGTGCATCACCAGCGCCGCCACAGCTCGACCGGCTCGTGCCTGCCGAGAGTAAGCGCATCGTAGCGAAGCTTCCGATCTCCAATTGCTTTTCCTATTTCCTATTTCCTATTCCCTTTCCATGATAGCGTCCACTTGCGCCCACCCTTCCCTACAGTCGCCGGCGCGGTCAGCTTTGAGAACGATCGCCGCGCAGGCGTCCTGCTCCTACATATACCCGACCATGGCACAGACGTTCTCCTTCGATGTGACAACAGGCGTAGATCTCCAGGAAGTCGACAACGCCGTCAATCAAGCGACGAAGGAGATCACTCAGCGTTACGACTTTAAAGGTTCCAAAGCCGCAATCGAGTTCAACCGGGCAGAATCCAAGCTCGCGCTGACCGCCGACGACGACTTCCGGATGAAGGCCCTGCTGGACGTCTTGCATGCCAAGCTCGTGAAGCGCGGCGTGCCGGTGAAGAATCTCGATATCGGCGAAACGAAGCAGGCCGGCGGCGACACCGTTAAACGCGATATCGGCCTCAAAACCGGGCTGGACGGGGATACGGCCAAGAAAGTCGCTGCGGCTATCAAGGATGCGAAGCTCAAGAAGGTCCAGGCTTCGATTCAGGGCGAGCAGGTGAGGGTCACATCTCCATCCAAGGACGATTTGCAGGACGCGATGAATCTGCTGCGGGCCAAGGATTTCGGTGTGGAGCTTCAGTTCGGGAACTATCGGTGAAATTCGCCCTCGTCACTCTTGGCTGCGATAAGAACACGGTCGATAGCGAGCGCTACCTCGCTCGACTGGTTGGCCAGGGTGCGACGCCAGTCTCCGACGCCAGCGACGCCGACGTCATCGTCGTCAATACGTGCGGCTTCATAGACGCCGCCAAGCGCGAGTCGGTCGATGCGTTGCTCGACGCCGGACGCTACCGGTCCGAGGGAAAATGCCGAGCCGTAGTTGCGCTAGGCTGCATGGTCGAACGGCACCGCGGGGAGTTGGCGGAGTCGCTTCCCGAAGTCGACTTGTTTCTCGGCACGAGCGATGTGGACCGGCTGATCCCGGCGCTCATCGAGCGCGGCCTGCTCGAGGAAGCACCGCCGTTGCATCCTGGTGAGCGAATGCTCGTTGGCGAGCTTCCGCATGTGCGCTACCTCAAGGTGAGCGAGGGGTGCGATCACGGCTGTGCATTCTGCGCCATTCCGCTCATGCGGGGCCGGCATCGCTCCTTTGGCCTGGAGGAGCTGGTGCACGAAGCACAGTTGCTGGAGTTGCAAGGCACGCGCGAGATGAATCTGGTGGCGCAGGACCTGGCGCATTATGGGCGCGATCGCCGGGATGGTACCGCGCTACCGGAGCTGCTCGAGGCGTTGGTGGCGGAGACCGGAATTCCGTGGATTCGCATGCTCTATCTTTACTCCGCCGGCATAACGCCGCGTCTGCTCGAGGTAGTCGCGCGCGAGCCGCGCATTCTCCGCTACCTGGACATGCCGATACAGCATGGTTCGGATTCGGTGCTCGAGCGCATGCGGCGGCCGGAACGGCAGCGGACGATCCGTGAACGCGTTGCCCGGTATCGGGACGCGGTGCCCGACCTGGCGATCCGCACCACCTGCATAGTCGGATTTCCGGGAGAGACCGAGGACGACGTGCGTCAACTGCTCGATCTGCTCGAGGAGACTCAGTTCGACCGCGTGGGCGTTTTCGCCTACTCTCCCCAGGAAGGTACCCGCGCCTACGAATACGCCGACGATGTGCCTGACGAGGTGAAGCGCGAACGCGTGGAAGCGGTGAGCGAGCTGCAGCGCGCCATCACCGGCGAGCGCCTGGAGCGGCACCTGTTCGGCACCGTTCGGGTTTTGGTAGATCGGACGACCATCGGCGAGCCGGCGGAGGCGCGCGCCCCGTGGCAAGCTGACGACATCGATGGCGTCACGTATCTGGACGAAGCCGGCGATGTCCGGCCCGGGGATTTCGTGCGGGCGCGCCTGACGAGTATGATCGACGACTACAGCTACGGTGCGTCGGTAGCGGGTCCTTTCGAGCGGGCCTCAACGGTGCCGCGAGGCGGACGGCGGCTTCCAATGGCGATGGGAACCGCCGGCAGTTTCGGACGGTAGTGATGTACGCACCCGCTATTTCTACCGTGGTTGCGCCGCGTACGTGCTCTCACCGACGATCTGCGTCACGGTTCGTCGCGTCATTGTCGGCGATCCTCTGTCTGACGTCAGCAGCGGGCGCACAGGGATCGATCGCCGAACGCCTCAACCTGGACCAGCTGCAGTTGAGCACAATTGGTGTTTCGGCGGGAGGGGTATGGCCATCGCGGGTCGAACCGGCACAGGCCTATGCGATCCACGCAGACTACGGCGCAATCGCTCGACAATGGCGCGTGCTGCTCACCGTTACCTACTGGGGGTCGGAGTTCCGTCCTGATGTCGTTCGCGAGCTCGAGGCTGCATGGCGCAACGCGACCACCGACCCGACCGGAGACGCGACGGTCGATGTCGGCACGATACGCATCACCGACATCGCATTCGAGATCGACGGCAAGTGGACGCCGTTACCCAATAGCCCGGTTCGGCCCTTTTCTGGCGGGGCCTTGGGGGTCCACGTGCTCAACGCCGAGAACCGGATCATCGCCGGGACGTTCGTCGAGAGCGCGCTCGACATGATCGTGTCGGGAGTTACCGTCTTTGGCGGCGTGGACACGGCTCCGATTGGAGGGTTCGTCTTCACCGTGCAGGGCCGGTATTCGCTCATCTCGAACACCCGCTTTTTCACGTTGCGGGCAGGCGCGAGTTATGTGCTTACACCGCTGGGGGAGGACGAGCGGTGAGCGACGTGATCGGGATCGCCGTAGTCGGTGCGGGCGCCATCGCCCAGATTGCGCACCTCCCCGTGCTCGACAAGATGAAGGGGGTGCACCTTGTCGCGCTTTGCGATAACGACGCGGGCAAGACGCGCGCGCTGGCCGACCGGTTCGACGTGCCTAACGTTGTTACCGACATCGAGGACCTGCTCGAGATCGCCGGCGTGGATGCGGTGCTCATCACGACGCCGAACCACCTTCACGAGCCGCACGTCCTCAGCGCGCTGGCCGCGCGGCGGCACGTGCTCTGCGAGCGCCCACTGGCCCTCACCGTGCGCGGGGTGGAGCGGATTCTCGCCGCCGCCAAGCGGGCCGACAGGCGCGTGCTCGTCGCCAACAACCATCGCTTTAGGGTCGACGTCCAGGCGCTGACCGGATTCGTGCGCGGCGGCGAACTGGGCCGCCTGACGGGGATTCGCGCCGGCACCTATCAACCGAAACGTACAGTGGATGGTTGGCGGCATCGCCGGCCCGAGGCTGGGGGCGGCGCATTTCTCGAGCATGGATTGCCGCTGCTCGACCTGGCGCTCTGGCTTGCCGAGTTCCCGGAGCCCACACGCGTTACCGCGCACATGGTCCGGGAGCGCGGAGCCAAGGCGGTGGAAGATGCGATGCTCGTACAGTTCGAGACCGCGCAGGGGATCTCGATGTCGTTCGACGTTACCTGGTCGTACGTCGGGCTGGAGCAACGCTGGTGGTTTCAGCTGCTGGCAGAGCGGGGAAGCGCCACCCTAGGGCCGCTTCGCGTGGTGAAGGAATTGAACGGTCGGCCGCAGCTGGTCTCGCCGACAGGTGGCATGGCACGCGAGAGCGCCTTCACACAATCGTACCGCGCGGAGCTAGCGCATTTTCTGGCGGTCATTCGCGAGGAAACTGAGTACTACCCGCCAACCGACCAGATACGCGTGCACACCCTGCTCGAGGCGATCTACCGCTCGGCGGACGAAGGCAAAGAAGTCCTGCTGTGAGGGGCCGCACCCTTCTTCCAACGCGAGGTGAGGCGGTAGTCGCCGGCGTGGCCGCTCTCTTGTTCGCGGTGTCGTTCCCGCCGTTTCCGTTTCTCGTGCCGGCATTCGTCTGCCTGACGCCCCTTGCGGTGACAATCGTTCGCGCGGCCGACGGAGATGGCTCGGCGCGCTCGGCGGCTCGCATCGGCTTCTGGTTCGGGTTGCTGGGATACGCGTGCGCGCTGTACTGGATTGCCATCGCGCTGTCGCTCTATACCAAACTGGCAATCCTCGGGTACGCCGGAGCGATAATCTGGCTCGCGCCGATAGTCGCGCTTTCCATGGCGACGCTGTTCTGGCTGCGGCGCGCCACCAGGTTGCCGATGGCCATCTTGCTTCCCGTGACATGGGTGTCGCTGGAACTGGTGCTCAACTACACGTCCGACCTGGCGTTTCCATGGCTGCCGTTAGGACTGGCGACGTCGAGATTCCCCGTGTTGGCGCAGCTTGCCGAACTGAGCGGTGTGCGCGGCGTGAGCTTCTGGCTGGCCGCCAGCAACGGTCTGCTCGCCGATGCGTGGCTGTCGCGGGAGAACCGGCGCGCCGTCCTTATCCGGCTCGGCGGCGTAGCCGCGCTGAGCGTTGCGGTCGTGGCTTATGGTGGCTACCGCATGCGCACTATCGTACTGCGGCCGGTTGCGCCTATCGCCGTCGTTCAGCCGAACATTCCGCAGGAGGAGAAGTGGCAGGCGGACAACCAGGGTCGGATAGTCGGAATACTCAGCGACCTGACGAGGCGACACCTGGCCGAGTCCGATGCGCAGCTGGTGGTCTGGCCAGAAGTGGCGCTGCCTGGCTATCTGGCCGACCACCCGGAGTGGGCCGATACTCTGCAGGCGCTCAGCCGACCGACCGGTGTGCCCATTCTTTTCGGGGTGCTCGACGTCACCTTCCATCGGGATGGCAGCTACGACTACTTCAATGCCGCGCTGCTGACCGATCAGCGTGGGCGATTAGGTGCACATCCGCCATATCGTAAGGAATTTCTCGTTCCGGTAATCGAGCGCGTGCCTTTCGTGAACCCGGATTGGTTCAAGGGTATGCAGTACTTCGGTGGATATGGCCGCGGTGACGATCCTCCGCCAATGATGCTGCCGTTCGGCCGGATAGGCGTGCTCATCTGCTATGAATCGGTGTTTCCGCAACTCTCCCGGGAGTACCGGCGCAAGGGCGTGGACCTACTTGTTAACATCACCAACGATGCCTGGTTCGGCCGATCGATCGCGCCACATCAGCATGAATCGCATATCGCGATCCGCGCAATCGAGAATCGTGTGGGCATCGTGCGCTCGGCCAACACCGGAATATCGGAGTACGTCGATCCGCTCGGGCGCCGCCATGGAGTCACGCCGCTTTTCACGGCGGAAACCCGCACCTACAGGGCCGCAACCACGGATGTGGAGACGCTTTACGTGCGCTTCGGCGACTGGTTAGGATTCGCCAGCTTCGCCGGCATTCTTGCGATTCTGGCTGGCGACTGGCGGCGCCGCCGTCGCTTGCGCGGGTGAGCGCGGCATCGGTCGGGATCGATGTAGGCGGGACCTTTACGGATCTGGTCTCGGTCGATTTGGACGGAACAGCTGCTGCGCGTAAGGTGCTGAGTACTCCGCTGGACCAGAGCGACGGCGTCATCGCCGCGCTCGATGCGCTGAGCGCCAGCCCTGACAGCATCACCCGTGTGATTCACGGCACTACCGTGGCCACCAACGCGTTGCTCGAGCGGTCCGGCGCCACGGTTGCTCTTTGTGCAACCGCGGGATTCGAGGATGTTCTGGAGTTGCGCCGGCAGGACCGCGCCGCGCTCTACGACCTGGCGAGGCATCATCCGCCGCCACTCGTTCCGCCTGAGCGGTGCATCGGCGTGCCCGAGCGGATCGATCCCGATGGAGTTCCAAGGGCCCTCGAACGCGCCGATGCGGATGCGGTAGCGAACGCTGTGGCTTCGCTAGGCGTGCGGGCGGTGGCTGTTTCGCTGCTCCATGCCTATCGGGACGCAAGGCACGAGAAGGCGGTCGCGCAGGCGCTGAGCGCTGCCTGCCCCGGCATCGATGTGGTGCTCGGGAGCGAGGTCGTCCCGGAGATTCGCGAGTACGAGCGGACGGCAACTACCGTCGCCGAGGCGTATCTGCGGCCGGTCGTTTCCCGGTATCTCGAGCAGCTCGCCAAGCGTGTTTGCGCGGCCGGGTACCCGTCACCGTCGGTGATGACTTCGTCAGGCGGCGTACTTCCCGCCACGGAAGCCGCGCGGCACGCGGCGGCGCTCGCGCTTTCAGGGCCGGCGGGCGGGGTGGTAGGTGCGGCACTCGTCGCTTCGCTGGCCGGCTTCGACCAGGCTCTGACTATCGACATTGGCGGCACCAGCGCCGACGCTGGACTCGTGCTCGGCGGCAAGCCATTAGTGGAAAGCGGCGGGGACATCGCCGGCGTGCCTATCGCGCTGCCCCGAGTGCTCATCGAAACCGTTTCCGCCGGCGGCGGAAGCGTCGGATGGGTAGATGACGGCGGGGCTTTGCGCGTTGGTCCCCGCAGTGCGGGTGCGGACCCGGGACCGGCTGCGTTCGGTCGCGGCGGAACGGAGCCGACGGTCACCGACGCGCACATTGTGCTCGGCAGCATCGGTCAACGGCAGCTCAGCGGCGGAGTAGAGGCCGATCCCTCGGCGGCACTCGCCGCCGTGTCGCG
>JBGTNB010000606.1:0-2594 GCA_041743285.1 Gemmatimonadaceae bacterium | reverse complement strand
CGCCAGCGTTAGCGCCGGCGCCACCGCGCCGCCGTGCACCGACAGCTCTACCGCATCCTCACCGGTGTAGCTCGCCGGTCCAGCGTAGACGGTCACAACCGGCCGCTCGACGTCCGCGCCCGTATCCGGATGCCGCAGCGTCCCCCGATAGGCGCGGTTCGGCTCGGCGCGCCAGGGTGTGAGTAGCCGGGCGGCGATCGAATGCGCCTCCGGTCCGCTCATCCGTACGACCGCCAGCGCACCCCGGCCTGGAGCGGTCGCTATCGCGGCTATGGTGTCCTCGGCACCCGGCAGCCTCACGCCGGCCCGGCCCCTTCGTCAGGCATCTCGACCTGCAACCACTCGCCCGGATCCAGAATCCGCACTTGGTCACGGTTGCCATGCTCGATGAGACGATGACGCAGCCGGTCGATGGCGTCGAACGGGCCGCTCGTCACATGGTGAAACGTCCCCCAGTGATAGGGCACGAAGTAGCGGGCGCCGAGGCGCTGCCACAGTGTGAGTGCATCATCGAACGTAAGGTGACCGCTCCGGTAGCTCGGCTTCCACCACGGAGCGTGCCCTATCGGCAGCATCGCCAGATCGAGGGTGCGCCCCCGCTGGTGGATGCGCTCCGCCACCATGCGGTGGCTGTCCGGCGAAAGTCCCGTATCGCCGGCGAAGAAGCACGCCGAACGATCATTCTCGAGCAGGTACATGTTCGCCGCGCTCCGCCAGCGGTCCACGCCGTACCGGCTTCCCAGGTGCTTTGCCGCCGCCGCGGTTAGCCTTACCCCGCCTATCTCTATCGAATCACCCGGCGCGACCGCTTCTGCCTGACGATACCCAAGACCGCGCAGCCAGCGCATCACCGCCGGCGGCGCATACACCGGTACATCCGACGGCAGCTGATCCAGCGACGCAAAGCTCAGGTGATCGGCGTGCGCATGCGTCACCAGCACCGCGTCGAGCGCCGGCAGCTCGTGCAAGGCTATCCCCGGCGGAGCCACCCGGCGAAGAAAGCCAGCAAGCTTACTGTCGAAGTTGGGATCGGTGAGCACCCGCACCCCTCCAAACTCCAGCAGTAGCGTCGCGTGACCGATGTACGTGATGCGCATGAGTGATGCACCTATGGCAAAGAGGTGCAAAGACGTTGACAGGCAGCCAATGCCATCTTCCGTCTCGCACCTCTCATTCTAGCCAGCCGCGCCACCCACGCGCAGCCTTGATCCGCTGCTACGTCTTGGCCATCGCTTTCTTCCGCTCCCTCGCGATCAGCCACTGTTGCGGGATGGCCGCCAGATTCTGCACCGCGTAATACAGGTTCAACCCCGCCGCCATGTTGCGCAGCACGATGAACAGTACCAACGGCATCTTGTACGCGAGAATCTTCGCCTGTGGATTGGGCGGCGCCGCCTTGAGTCCGATCCACGAAAGGAAGAACATCGATGCCGCCATTACGATCGGCAATATGTAGAACGGATCCTTCTGCGAAATGTCGGAGAGATACCAGAACGACACGCCGCGGAACTCGATCGTGTTCTGGAACACGAAGAACAGCGCAAAAAGAAACGGGAGCGGAATCAACATCGGCAAGCACCCCATTATCGGAGTGGCCGGACTCATTCCGTGTTTCTTGTAAAGCAGCATGATCTCCTGCTGCTGGCGCTGCATGTCGGTTTTGTACTGAGTTTGAATCGCCTTCATCTCCGGCTGCAGCCCCTGCAACTTCAGCTGCGTTCGCATCGCCGTCTGGTTGAGCGGCCAGAGCACTACCCGAACGGCGATGCCGAACACGATCAGCACCCAGCCATAGCTCAGATTCAGCGCGTCGTGCATCCACAGCAGCAGCTTCATTACCGCCGTGGCGAACGGCTGAATCATGCCGGCGAAGAACCCGCCGTACGGATTGACGTTCGTGAAGTCCCTGCCGAGCTCGCTGAGGCGCTTGTACTGCTGCGGGCCGGCGTAGATCTCGAAGCTGAACGTGCCATCGTCAGGCAGCGAATAGCCCACGGTCGCCGCGGCATCGCGAGCCAGATCCCGCTTTGCCCGCGGCGTCGGTACCAGACGCGCGCCGGAAAATCCCTGGGCGGTCGAATCAGTAAGCAGCCCGAGTACGAAGTACTTGTTCTTGGTCGCCACCCACCGGTACGGTCCATCGGTCTCCACCTGCGCTCGCGCCGTATCCAGATCCTGAAAGGGCACACTGCGCGCGTCCTCCTGCACCGGCTTCAGTACGTAGGCATAGTAGCGAATGTCGTCGAGCGAATCGGGCTCCTCTGTTCGCAGCCCATTGGCGACTGTCACCAGCAGCTGGCCCCCTCCCGCGCCCTCCACCTCGCCGCGCACACCGATGATGTAGGAATCCTCACCCAGGGCGTATTGCACCGTGACCGGCTCGCCGCTCGGAAGCGCCCCGCGGAACGCAACGGCGTTCGGCACGGACGTATCGGCGGTGAACCCGATGCCATCCAGCGGTACGGTATCGCCGCGAATCGCTACAGAGTACCGCAGCAAAGGCATGCCTTGGCGAGCGAGGCGAACCTGCCGGCCGCTGTCGGCGAGCGACTCGTAGTGCCCGAGCTCGACCTGCAGCGGCTTTGCCCCAGCCG
>JBGTNB010000605.1:0-2004 GCA_041743285.1 Gemmatimonadaceae bacterium | reverse complement strand
GTTCGCGTACCTTGGCGGAACCTCGGTGACGCTGGCGATGCCTGATTTCTCGGCGCTCGCGGGTTGGAGCAACAGTTGGGCACCGGCCACGAGCAGCACAGTGGATTGGAGTGCCGCTGCGCTTGGCTTCAGCGGACAGGGATGTGTCGAGAACGCTCGGTCGATCATCGCCACGCGCAACGGCACGTTCTGACCCAGCGCATTGAGTCTGGAAGGAACGAAGGACCGGCTAACTGCCGGTCCTTCGTCTTTCATAAGGGGACGCGCCACGAAACCTTTAGCGCCAGTCCGGCTGGTTATAGTCAACGTAACCGCCGTTTGGGGAGCGAAAGCGCAGCAGCACGCTGGCGTCGTCGCTCACGCGCATTAAGAGAAAGGAGCCGTATCCGACACGACCGAGGAGGTACTTCCCGTCGGGCGACCAGGCGAGACCCACGCTGAAGACAGCGCTCCCCAAGTCGCGTCTTCCGGTCCCGTTGGCATTAGTGACCACCGCGAAGCCTTCGAGATCGGTGTAGCCGCCGCTTGGCACCAGGTACGCCACACGATCGCCCTGCGAAGACCAACGCGGCGAGCGCGCATTGGGCTCGAGCACGGTGATTGCCCCGTTCGAGACGTCGAGAACTCGAAGCTCAGAGGTGAACGATGGCCCGAGAGCGAGATAGGCAACGCGGGTGCCGTCGTGCGAGATGTCAGCGCCGCCATAACCCAACAACATCCCCGGTAAATCTGCCAGGAGCGTGACGGCGTCGTTGGCGTCGACGAGCCAGAGCCCGTTCACGGTGGATGATGCATCCACGACGCGCCGCCCGACGACGAGCACGGTGTCGTCAGCGAGCTGGCGGACAGCGACGATTTTCGTGAAGCCTGACGCGGGGCCAATGTCTCGTCGCAAGGCCCCGGTAGTGTCGACTACGACGACCGTTCTCGGCGGCCCGCCGTAGTAAGCATCGCCGGTATGCAGCGTCACATGTCCCCGGGTCGCATCGAATCGAGGAAACACGCCCAATTCGCTGTGGACTTGGGATACGATCGTATTGCTCACCTCAGTCCCATTGAGGTTTACCAACCTCACGACTCCCTGGGGCGCCCACCAAACCACCAACCGCCCAATCGGCATCACGCGTACGCTAGTTGAATCTGCTAACGCGGCGTATCGAGCGAATACCCACTGCGTCCCCATATCGAGGCCGGTCACGATGTCAGTGGCGCCGTCTACCGTGACTGCGGTACCAGCACCCGCGGAGAGCGTGGGCACTTCCGGGCGGAGGTTGCCGTAACGGTCGAATACACGTCCGCTCAGCGTCGCGCTGTCGCCAATGTCCAATTCAATGTCAGTTGTCGAGGCGCGTACACTCGCCGGCGCTCCGGCCGTGACCGTGAATGTCGCTGAATCCACCATCCCGAACTCCGGCACCGTTATGCGTATAACCGCCCGCCCGGCTACGTGTCCCAGGCGCACAAACGCGCTGGCCTGTCCCTTGTCATCGGTGGTGTCGACCGTGAAAGACTCGTAGGTGAACCCGCATGTGTAAGGGGTGACCGCGCAGACGTAGATCGCCGGCTCGTACCGGTGCGAAGTGTCAGCGGTAGGCTGCCCTAGGAACCACACTATGGCGCCGCTGGTAAGTTTCCCGTCGAGCCCCCGCACTTCGACGACGAGCTGCTGCAACGGCTCCGTGTCAATCGTGTCGGTTACACCCGCTCCGAGCATTACGCGTACGCCAGGCCCGCCATTTCGGGGGTCGGTGGGACCGTCACCACAGGAAGCGGCCAGAACAATTACCAGGAACGCGGACAGCGGTGCGCAAATGCGGCGCGGAATTTCTTGCACAGCGTGCTCCTTTAGCAGCGGGCGCCGCTGGAGAACTTGCGCCGTTTCAGACCGAATTGCCGAGGTGACGGACCAGCCTCAGCCATGGTAACCGATCGACCCTTCACTCGCGAGGCCTTTCGCCGTCAAATGTCTCCGTCGAAAACTCGATAGACTTCACGCCATGTCGA
>JBGTNB010000604.1:0-1579 GCA_041743285.1 Gemmatimonadaceae bacterium | reverse complement strand
GCTCAATCTCGGGATCGCGACGGCGGTTCTCGCCTCGATCACCATCTTGATCGCGTCGTTTTACGCCTATCGGCTGGATAGCCTGAAGGCGCTCCTGGCGTACTCCACCATCGCTCAGCTCTCGTACATGATCCTGGGCGCGGCGCTCTTGAATCCCAGTGGCCTGACCGGTGGGATCATCCACATTACGAATCATGCCCTTGCCAAAATCACGCTGTTCTTTTGCGCTGGCTCCATCTACCTCGCTTCCGGCAAGACCAACATCTCCGAGTTGAGCGGCATCGGCCGGCGCATGCCCTGGACCATGGCGGCCTTTCTGGTCGGGGCGCTCAGCACCGTCGGCGTTCCGGCGACGGCCGGCTTCATCACCAAGTGGTTCCTCATCGTCGGCGCGTTCGAGGCGAAGCAATTCCTGATCTTGTTCGTCGTGCTCGTCGGGACGCTTTTGAGCGCCGTATACTATTTCAGGGTCTTGCGCACGGCCTACTTCCTGCCCGAGGAAAGAGCGCCCCTTAGGGCCGTCGCCACAGCCGACGTGTCCAATCCCGGGGGACCTCGCGAGAAGACCCAGCCGATCGGCGAGGTCTCCCTCTTGATCGTCGTTCCACTGCTGATAACGGCCGCGCTCTCGATCGTCCTGGGCCTCTATCCTCAGGCCATTCTCGAACTGGCTCGGAAGGCATTCTAGGGCTGCGGCTCTGCTTTTGCCGTGTCGCAACGGCACGATCACCAGCGCCACGCGATCACCACGCGCAGGATTACCGTCTTCCTGTCCAGGGGTGTGTCGTTCTCTACCATGGCCTCCTCTGTTTGTTTATTTTCAACGGCGGCGGCTGATGCCGTTCCGATCTAGCGTTCGCCACTCTGGTCGGATGCGGGGAATCTCGCGGAGCCGAAACGGATGACCAGTGTAGCGACCGCGAGCAGCAGGATCGCCCCGGAAACCATGATCACTCCCATGTTCGGCGTGTGATCGTGCTGGATGTGGGCAATCAGCATGCGGGTGAGCGCGGTAATCCCGACATAGATCAGGAAGCGGACCGGCATGTGGTTGGTCTTGAAGTAGATGCCGACCATCGCTCCGAGCTCTAGATAGATGAATAGCAGCAGGATATCGTCGATCGAGGGGTGGCCCTTGGCCGCCATGCCGAGGACCGCGAAGGCAGCGGACCAGATGATCGCGGCGCCGATCGTGAACAGCGCCAGAAAATGGAAGACGTTGATCAGAAGGGTGCCGAACGTCTTCGAGGATGCGCTGATCCCTCGATCCAGTGCGTCGATGCGCGGCATGCCTTCCCCCTTCAGGTCAGTTTTGTCCCAGCTCGTCGTGACGCCGACCGCGCCGTTGGCTGTAGCGTTCTGTCAGCTTCGGACGCGTAAGGCTCACTGCATTACGTCTTTCACCGCTTTGGCCACATTTTCCGCCGTGAAGCCGAAGTGCCTGAAGGCGTCGGCGGCCGGGGCGGATTCGCCGAAGCGGTCGATGCCGACCACCGCGCCCTCGAGGCCGACGTACTTGCGCCAATAATCGCGCACGCCCGCCTCTACCGCTACCTTTGGGACTTGCACCGGAAGGACC
>JBGTNB010000603.1:0-8892 GCA_041743285.1 Gemmatimonadaceae bacterium | reverse complement strand
CGGATCTGGTCCGACCTGAGTCCACCATCATCGCTCCAGTCGGGCATCGCGCTGTTGTTCTCATGCCGGGCGGGGTTCATCCGCCTGATCCGGTTCATCCGCTGAATCGTTCTTCCATCGTTGTTGATCCTGGTGTTGATCCTGGTGTTGATCCTGGCGTTCGCGTCTGGCATCGCTGCCAGCCCACTATCCTCGCGCACGCAGTCATCAGGTCGCCACGAGTCGCCGCGCCTCGAACAGCACCGGCGTCCCCCTGATGATGCAGAAGGCCACGGTAGCGTATACGCTCAGGTAGGCGATCGTGTGCAGCCCCGCGCCGAGCATGCCGAGGAGGCCGGGAGTGAAGAGGAGGATCATTGCGGGGAAGGCAATCGCCTTCGCGGTTCCGTAAGCCGCGCGGCTGAACCTCGAGCTCACGAGGAGTCCGCCAAGGCGGCTTCGCATCATCGACGTCGCGCCGAATGCCGTAAGGCCCCGCTCGAGCGCGAGCGAACGAACACCGTCGACGATAATGCCGCGCGCTGCGACGATGATCGGAATCCACGCCGGCACCCAGCCGAACACGGCGAAGATGATCCAGTAGGTCATCTCCACGACCCGGTCACCGAGGATGTCGGCGACGGCTCCGAACTTCGAACATTCCTTGCGCCTGCGAGCAACGTATCCGTCAACTCCGTCCATCACGATGATCAGGACGGTGAGTGCAGCTGCACTCAGGTAGACGCCCGTCGTCCGGAAGTGCAGCAGGGCGACGACCACGAAGACCAGCAGCACGCGAGCGAGCGTGATGAGATTGGCCATGGGCTCTCCTTTTCGCTGGATCGACGAGCAGGATGCGGTTTCCCGGTGAGGCGTGCCCCCCTTCGGACTGGTCAGACCCTCGATGTCGACAAAGCCTGGGCCGCGGACCCCGGTCATGCCATACGTAGACTGACGTAGTCGCCTCCGGAATCTTCCAAGGGGCCCGCGATTGCGCCAGTAAGTGCCGCAGCGCACCTTGGCCTGCGGCGCTCGCTTGGGCGAGCCGGCATGGACCGGTGCGCGCCGATACCCCGGCCGAGAACGCTCGACCGGGTCCATTGGCCGCGCCATCGCTTCGCGTTCGCCTGGCGTAGATCATCCGTCAGCCGCAGGAGAATTGCTCGAGAACCGGGGGTACCGATGAGAAGGATCCTGATCGTTTCGGCGGTGTTGGCAGCAGCTGGTTCAGTGGCGGCCTCGAGCACGCGACAGGCGGTCGCCACGGACGAGCACGCTGGGCATGAGTCGCATGACATCTCTGGCGGCAGCTTCTCGATTTTGCAGCCGGTCCAGGGGCTCCCGGCCTCCGGAGCCAACGCGGCCGCCAGAATCGCGTCCTCCCCGCGTCGCGCCGCGTGGGCGACCATCAGGGTGGGGCCGACGGACAGCGTCAGGGCGTGGGTGGTGTACCCGCAGACCTCGGCGAAGGCCCCGGTGGTGATAGCGATCCACGAGAACACGGGGCTGACGACGTGGGCGCGCGGCGTCGCCGATCAGCTGGCCGCGGACGGGTTCATCGGCATCGCGCCCGACCTGCTCACCATGAAGCGCACCGGGAACCTCGACACCGAATGGTCCGCCGACTCCGGTCGCGCCGCCATCTCGACCCTGAGCAACGATGACGCGCAGCGGATGCTCGATGCGGTCGCGAAGTACGGAATGTCGCTCCCTGAAGCTTTGCCCGCGTACGGCGTAGTCGGGTTCTGCTGGGGCGGTGCGCGGTCATTCCTGCATGCGGTGCACGCGCCGACGCTCGGCGCCGCGGTCGTGTATTACGGCACGTCGCCTTCGGCCGACCAGCTGGCGGTCATCCGGGCGCCAGTGCTCGGACTCTACGGCGGCAACGATGCGCGCGTGAACGCCACCATCCCGCGCGCCGACTCGGCGATGAAGACCCTGGGCAGGACCTTCGAGCACAGCATCTTCGAGGGCGCTGGCCACGGCTTCCTCCGCGGCCAGGAGGGCGCCAACGGCGCGAACATGAAGGCTACGCAGGAAGCGTGGCCGCGGACCATTGCGTTTCTCAGGAGGCATCTCGCGTCGTGAAACGACCGTTTGCCGCGGAGCCGCGGAGCGGGACGGTCGGGCAGCGCGGGTGGTTGGGTTGCGCAAGGGCACGGGCGATTGGCCGCGGATCAACGCGGAATGACGCGGATAACTGCAACAGCAACAGGGTGATGGAACCGGGGCGGCGGTTCGACGAGGACCAGGACAACCCTGGAGCGATGGCGACAACGAGGAAACGGCACTGGCATAACGCCGAGAATCAACAGCAAGAATCAACAGCAAGAATCAACAGCAACACCGCCTAGAGTTGCGGCGCGCGCTCGAGCCAGACCGCGCACTGAAGTCATCCGCGTTGGTCCGCGTTGATCCGCGGCCGCTTTTCACTGCATTGAACAAAACCCCGGCTGGGCATCCCCAGCTCGACCCCTTCCGCGGCCTGGTCCAGGACGGCTACGTCGGCTGACGTATGGAAGGCCGACTTCCCCCAAGCCATTCTCCGGGTGCGAATCGGTATACTCTCCGCGGCCGGACAGCGGCGCCGCCAACACAGGATCCAGAGGCACTGATGCAGAGACACAGCTGGCTCGAGCACTACGACTCGGACGTCCCGGCGACTCTCGAGCCGTATCCTGAACGCACGCTCTGCGACTACCTGAGCGAGACGGTCTCGGAGCATTCCGAGCGACCCGCGCTGCTGTTCAACGGCGCGAAGCTGAGCTACGGCCAGCTCGAGCAACTGAGCGACAGTTTCGCCGCCGCTCTCGTGGAGCTCGGGGTCCGCCCGGGCGACCGCGTGGCGCTCTGCCTTCCCAACTGTCCGCAGTTCCTCATCGCGGAGTTCGGCGCATGGAAGGCCGGCGCAATCGTGTGCCCTTTCAATCCGATGTACAGCGATCGGGAGATGGAGGACGCGTTGAATGCGACCGGTGCCGGGACACTGGTGGTGCTCAACCGGTTCTACGAGCGCCTGAAGGCAATCCAGCCCCGGACAGCGGTGAAGCGGCTCATCCCGACCAACATCAAGGAGTACCTGCCGGCCACGCTGCGCCTGGCCTACACCTTCCTCAAGGAAAAGGACGAGGGGGAGCGAATTACCGTGCGCGACGGCGACGTGAGCTTCGCCGAGCTGCAGGACAAGCATCGGCGCTCGGCGAGGCCCGCGATATCCGTCTCACCCGACGACTCGGCCATCATCCTCATGAGCGGCGGCACCACCGGCGCGCCCAAGGGTGTGGTCGGTCGGCATCGAGGGATGGTCATCGCGGGGCTCCAGCTCCGTGCGTGGCTCAGGTCCGTGATGAACGAGTGGACGGACACGATGATGCTGCCGCTGCCGCTCTTTCACGTGTTCGCCTGCGCCGGCGTGCAGAGTCTCGCACTGATCAATCACAATCCGATCTCGCTCATCGCGAATCCGCGCGAGCTACGGGATGTGCTCAAGGAGATCGACAGCGTCCGCCCCGCGTTCCTGGTGGCCGTGCCGACGCTCCTGAACGGGATCCTGAATCATCCGCTGACGCGAAGTGGCAAGATCGATTTCAGCTCGATCAAGCTCTGCTTCTGCGGCGCCGCGGCACTCATGGCGGAGACGAAGCGGCGGTTCGAGGAGATGACGGGCGGCGTGATCGTCGAGGGGTACTCGCTCACCGAGGCGCAGATGGCGGTGCTCGCGAATCCGGTGAATGGCGAGAAGAAGATCGGCTCCGTCGGGATGCCGCTCCCCGATGTGGAAGTCCGCATCCTCGATGCCGATGATGGGCGCACCCCCGTGCCGACAGGCGAAACGGGGGAGATCGTCCTGCTGGCGCCGCAGCTGATGGAGGGATACTGGCAGCGCCCCGCCGAGACGGCGGAGATGCTCCGCACCAGCGACGACGGCGAGCGGCTGCTCTATACGGGCGACCTCGGCTATCTGGACAGCGATGGTTACGTCTTCATCGTCGACCGCAAGAAGGACCTCATCAAGACGAGCGGCTATCAGGTCTGGCCCCGGGAGATCGAGGAAGTTCTCTCGGGCCATCCCGCGGTAGCCGAGGTCGCGGTCGCGGGCATTCCCGATGCCATGAAGGGGGAAGCGGCGAAGGCGTGGATAATACTGCGTCCGGGGACGACGCTCTCTCACGCGGAGGCGAAGTCGTACTGCCGCGAGCGTCTGGCGCCGTACAAGGTGCCTGCGGAGTTCGAGCTGGTGACCGATCTGCCGAAGTCGCAGGTCGGAAAGGTTCTTCGTCGCGCGCTTCGCCAGCGCGAGCTCGATCGCTCGGAGGCCGACGCCGTGACGACGCTCTAGCGGTAGACTCCCGGGGTATCGGTCGCAGCCGATGCGAGGCCCCGCTCTACCGGCGGTCGCCGTTCGGGCGCATCTTGGTGGACCTCACGTCACGGTCCGGAACCAACATGGCTCGCAAAGGCGTCGGCTCGGCTGGAGATGTCGTTGTTCTGGTGGGGACGCAGAAGGGCGCGTTCATCGTGTCTTCCGATGGTGAGCGGAAGAAGTGGCGGATCGACGGTCCGCATTTCCCCGGCGAGTCGGTGTACGCGCTCGCTCTCGACGATCGTGGCGGCAGGCACCGGATCTTCGCCGGCACACGGAGCTTCCACTGGGGGAGCGTGCTGCGCGAGAGCGATGACTTCGGGAAGACGTGGACATCGCCCGAGCGCCAGAACGTGAAGTTCCCCGCCGACTCGGGTCTCTCACTCGTCCAGATCTGGCAGGTGACCCCGGGAAGGGCGTCCGAGCCGGAGAAGCTCTATTGCGGCGTGGAGCCAGCGGCGCTCTTCGAGTCGGACGATGCCGGCGAGACGTGGGCACCGGTGGCGGGGCTGCTCAACCATGAGCATCGCGCTAAGTGGATGCCGGGGGGCGGCGGACTCTGTCTGCACACCATCGTTCTGGATCCGAAGAATCGCGACCGCATGCTCGTGGCGATTTCCACCGGCGGGGTGTATCGCACCGACGACGGCGGTCGGAACTGGCAGCCGCGCAACTCGGGAGTGCGCGCCGAGTTCCAGCCCAACAAGCATCCCGAGTTCGGGCAGTGCGTGCACAAGGTCGTGCACAATCCCGCGAATCCCGGTCGCCTCTTTCTCCAGAATCACTGGGGCCTCTATCGGAGCGATGACTGGGGTGATTCGTGGACCGACATCGCGAACGGCGTCCCTTCGGACTTCGGCTTCGCCATGCAGATGCACCCCCACGATCGGGACACGGTGTACATCGTCCCGCTGGAATCCGACGTGTTCCGTTGTGTCCCCGAGGCGAAGATGAGGGTGTACCGGACGCGGAACGCTGGCGCGGCCTGGGAGCCCCTGACGAAGGGCCTCCCGCAGAAGGATGCCTGGGAGACGGTGCTGCGGGACGGGCTCACCGCCGACTCGATGAAGCCGGCCGGCATATATTTCGGCACGCGCAGCGGGAAGCTGTTCGGGTCAGTGGACGACGGTGAGAGCTGGAAGGAAATCGCGGACGGCCTGCCGTCGATCGCGTGTGTGAAGGCAGCGGTCGTCGGTGGTGGTGAGGCGCGATGACCGTGGGGACCTCGAGACTCCGCGCCATGCTGCGCGGTCGACCGAGAAGTGATGAACAGATGAAGGCAAGCTAGGGCGATGTCAGTGACGGTCGAGCTTCCGGGCGCGCTTCAGGCACACGCGAGCGGGAGCGCACTCGTGGTAATCGAGCGCCGGTGCGCATCGGTGGCGGAGGCGCTCGACGCGCTGGCCGAGCAGTGGCCAGGGGTGCTCGACCGCGTGATGACGGAGCAGGGTGATCTGCGTCCACACGTGAACGTGTTCGTCGATGAGCAGAACAGCCGGTTCATCGGCGGGCTCGACGCACCGGTTCCCGACGGCAGCACCATCCTCATCCTGCCCGCGGTGAGCGGGGGGTGACAGTGGTGCTCGTTCCCGGGCATCCGGCCGGCAACGAACGGGAGTGATGGAGGGACGCCTTCCGCGGCAGCCGGGCGTCAACGCTCGGATCCCTGCAGCGTTCCCCGGGGTGTTTGCGTAACCCATATGAGCCGGCGAGAGCGTGACATGGTGCGCCACCGGCCCTCTGGATGTCCGCTCGACGCGAGCCCCGGATCGGCCCGGAGCTGGGTCGCCGGTCCCACGCTGCCCCTCTAGACGCAGGGCATTCAAGGGACAAGCGCTTGCGCGACCGCGAGTTTGTTACATTTCATGCTGGCGCTCGTCCGGGATTAGAATACGTTAATCGGCGACGCAGCCCCCCCCCATGTAGCGCATTCCCGTCCTGCCACCAGGTCCCGCTGACATGGCGTATCCGATATCAGATTCCGGCGCCGAGGAGATCCGGGAAGATCCGCGAAGACCGTGGATCGACCCGGTCCTCACGACGCACGCTTCGCTGAGCGCGCTGACCCGGTTCCAGTACCCCCAGCAGCCTTACGTGCGGGGGGATTCTCTCATCACAGGCGGGCAACCGATCCCATGCAGCCAGGGCTTCTGCCCGTGAGCGCCCGCCCCCGCAGGGCGATGGTTCTCGCGCTGCTCGGTCTAGCCAGCTGCGAGGGTGGAGGGCCTGCTGGGATGAGATCGGGGATCGAATCCGAGGCTCCGGCCGTAACGATCGCGGGCCTGAGAGGCGTGGTAGACGTCGACGCCGGAACTTTGACGTTCGACGTCGTAGCACCACGTGGCTCTCTGGGCGGCAGAAGCTCTCCCATCAGCGCCGCGATCTACGGCGATCAGGGAGTGACGGTCCGCGTCTATAACTCCCCAGTGACCGAAGTCAATCCGTCCAGCCCGGGGAAGAAGACCTACAGCGCGGACGTCGGCCTCAGAAACCTGCTGCCGCATGGCATTGGCGACGAGCAGGCAGCGGCGGCCCCGCTGGATACGATGGGGATCTTCGTGTTCGTAAACTCCGGACCGACCGTGGTCAACACGTCGTCGCCGTGCACTCCGAGCTGTAGCGTGACAGTAAGAGACGCCCACGGGACACGGACCTTCACTTCGCTGATCGCGCAGCCATACTGGTATTGGCTGGACGTTCTGGGCGCCGCCGGCAGCCCGGCGGACACGACCCGCCTCCGGAACAGATGGGTGTTCGAGGCGGATACGCAAGTCAGGGTCTTCGCGTTCGATGTCCTGGTGAGTGCCGCCTGGGCGAATCCCAACGAGACTCGCTGGAAAGTGGAGTATCCCGGGGACTCGTTCCCCGATCTGACTGACGAGCCTCGCTGGAAGCGGGTGATCACGCCGGCTACACCCGCCCCACCGGCGATCCTTCTGAACACACCGAGCCCGGGGATGATCACCGCGACGACGCTCGCGGCGCAACGACAATACTTTCCGCGGTACGATTCGCTCGCGTCGACGACGAGCGCGTACATGGAGGCCCGATTCCAGACGAACACTGCCACCACCGGTCCCGAGATCTCCTTTGGCCTCGATGACGACACGCGGTTCATTGCGGTCGGTGTCAGCGAGACGAGCTTCGGATTCCTCAGTGGCACCTTCGGTTTTCTGGGAGCCTCGTTCATCGGGACGACGGCGACGTTGCACACCTACCAGATCAGAAAGCTCGGGGGGACGACCGTCGAGCTCTGGGTGGATGGGGTACTGCGCGACAGCCGAGCCTACGGCACTTTCCCCGCGAGCATCACCGGCCTCCCACGCTTCTTGTACTTCGGGGGGCCCGGGGTCGGTTTCCCGCCGCTGAGCGTCGCGGGCAATTCGTCGAGCTGGGATTACGTCATCTACGAGATCGGGGTCAGCCAACCATAGCGTGATGACTTCTCGCCCCCTCGACATCGGCTTCGAGCTCTCGAATTTGTGCAACCTTCACTGCACGCACTGCATTCGGGGATCGCAGCAGGAGCGGTTGGACCACCTCGACCTCACCCTGTTCGCACGCGTGCTCAACGAAGCGAGGGAACTATTCGATCCGCTCGCCGTCGTTTTTACGGGGGGTGAGCCGCTCGCGTCGGACCTGTTTCCCTCGGCGGTCGAGGCGCTGGCCGACCGGGGGATTCCGTACCGGCTCGTCACGAACGGCTGGCTCGTGCCCAGGCACTTGCCGCTGCTCCTCCGCCACCCCCCGACCTTCGTGCGCATCAGCCTCAGCGGAGCTTCCGATTCGACACACGACCGGCAGCGCGGCCGCGGGAGCTACCGCCGCGCGCTCCTCGCCGCCGCGGTCCTGCTCACCAAGGGCCTCCGCACCGAGATGTCGATGGTCGTGACGCGGGACAACCGAGCGGAGCTCGTAGATGCGGTCGTGCTCGCGAACGAGCTGGATATCGCGGAATTCCATTTCATCCTGCCGCAGCCCACCCCCGAAACGGCACTGACCGACAGCGACCTGCCGCCGGCGGAATGGGACGCCGTCGCGCGCGAGGTCAGGGAGCTCGCAGCCTGGAGTCCGGCTACGATCGGTCTCGACTACGGAACGTTCTCTCCGCAGCCACGACCCGCATGTCGCACGATGTCCATGCGCCAGATCTACGTCGATGCGAACGGACGCGTGCCCTTCTGCTGCCAGCTCTCGCGCTACGGCACGGGTGCCGAGCCGATTCTTGGAGACCTGACGACCGAGTCGCTGGCGACGATCATCGCGCGGGCCGAGTCGACATACACGCAGTTCGGTGAAGAGACCCTCCGGATGTATCAGATGGGACGACGCGACGCGCTGGACGACTATCCCTGCCTGAGCTGCGCGCGCCGTCATGGACGGACCGGCTTTCTCGCCGACTTCCCGGAGCATCCGTGGGCCGCCCTCGCCACGCAGCCGGCATGACCGCCGTCGAATGGTGCTGGGGAGAGATCGACGCGGTGTCGATCGGCGAGGACCTGCACCTCACTCACCGGCGCGCGCCGGCGGAGTTGGTCGTGCGCCGGGGA
>JBGTNB010000602.1:0-3179 GCA_041743285.1 Gemmatimonadaceae bacterium | reverse complement strand
GCGCCGGTCTCGGGCGGCGGCTATCGCAATATCGGCCAGCTGGGACGCCGATGGTTCGGGGACCATCGCGCAATCGGTGAAGGTCAGGATCTCCGGGCCGCGCATGCGAAAGTCACCCATCTCCATGTAGAACGCACTGGAGACGGTCGCGACGCCGGCGGCGGGGCCCACGTGCCAGAGCGCGGCTCTAAGTACGTCGGCCGTTGTCGTCAGCGCTCCAGCCACCGAGCCGGCGACCTCGCCCATGGCGACGAGTCCCTGCGCGAAGTGGAGCGGCGTGCGCGCGTGCGCCTCGGCTACCTGCAGTGTCATGCCACGATGCGCCCGCCGTTCCAGCAGCTTCTCGGCGATGAGCGCGGTGCGCGAATCAGTAGCGGGATTGACTACCTCGACACCCGCGTAGATCGCCTGCGCGTGAGTGTCCGGACGATCGGGATCGAGCACGAGCACCGGCACCACGTAGCCAGGCGCCGAGAGGAAGAGCGCGGCGCGCAACACTCGCTCGTCGGCGCTTTCGGGAAAGACGATGCGAGGGCAGATCCGGGCCGCGCGCCTCCTGAGGGAATCGACGAACTCACTCACGATGACGTGAAGCGGGTTCGGAGCGAGCGTGCGACCTCAGGATGCACGAGCGTGCTCAGATCGCCATCGAAGCGCGCGATTTCGCGAACGAGACTCGAGCTGATGAACGTGAGGTCCACCGACGGTACCATGAACAGTGTCTCCAACGTCGGGAAAAGGTGCCGGTTCATCAGTGCCATCTGGTACTCGTATTCGAAATCGCTTACCGCGCGCAATCCCCGAATACTCATCGTAGCGCCGATTTCGCGAGCGAAGTCCACGAGCAGCCCGCTGAATTCACGGACCTCTACTCGCGGCTCGCCGTCGAGGCTGTGTTCGATCAGCCGCTTGCGCTCCTCTATGGTGAGCAGCGGCTGCTTGGACACGTTCGTCGCTACCGCGACGACGAGCCGGTCGACGAACGCGAGACTTCGCCGAATGACATCCTCGTGGCCGCGCGTCACTGGATCGAAGCTGCCGGCGTACAAGCCTATGCGCATAACGAAGTGGGTGCGGCGAGCTCAGTCGCCGGTGCGATAGAAGGTGAGGGCGGTGTCGCCGTACCGGCGAGAGTCGCCCCCCGGGGGAACAGGATCATCGTGGCGATGCTCGATACCAAGAATGCGCGCAAAGGGCACGGTGAGCCAGCGTGAAGCAACCTTGTCAGCCAGGCCGAGCCCGTAGGGCGGGTCGGCAAAGCATATGTCGAACGCCTCGCTCTCCAACTTGTCGATGAACCGAATGCCATCGCCCTTGTGCACCACGATCTCGTTCTCGACGCCCAGCTTTCCGGCATTCTCGCGCAGGGCAGCGAGACTCTTCGAGCCGATCTCGACGAATTCCGCGCGGCTGGCGCCTCGCGACAACGCCTCCAGGCCGAGCGCGCCGGAACCGGCGAAAAGATCGAGGACGGTGGCGTCGGGTAGATCGAGTTGCAGGATGCTCATCCACGCCTCGCGCACTCGGTCGGCGGTGGGGCGCACCCTGGCATCGGCGGGGGGCCGCAGCCGGTGCCCACGCCATCGTCCGCCGACGATGCGCATCGTTATGTGCGAACGTCGGCGAGCCGTGCCTGCATGCGGGGAGCGCCATTCCAGTCGTCCCGCTCCAGGCGAAAGGCGGCGTCTACGGCATCGCCCTGGCTGAGCGCGGCCACGAGCGGACCCAGCCCCCAGCCGATAGCGTCGAGGTACGCGCCGTTCTGTTCCAGCCGCAGCTTGAGGTGACCGTCGCCTACGGCTCGGGGGGGAGCCGACAGACGCACACCGCGAGCGACGAATACCGGCGCGGGATTCCCGATGCCGAACGGCTCGAAGTGGCGCAGCAGGGCGTCGAGGTCGAAGCCGGCGTCGGAAAGCGTCAGCTCGAGATCGATGCGCAGCTCGTGGACCAGGTCATCCGGTCCGAGCGTCTCCTTGGCCACATCGTTGAACCGCTCGGCGAACTCGTCGACGCGACCGCGCTCGATGCTGATCCCTGCCGCGGCGCGGTGACCGCCGAACCTGACGAGCAGGTCGCGACACCGAGCCAGCGCTCCGTGCAAGTCGAACACCGGAATCGAACGGCCGGAGCCCTTCCCAATCTCCCCTTCCAGCGCGACGAGCACCGTCGGGCGGCACACCTCCTCGACGATCCGCGAAGCGACAATGCCGATGACGCCGGGGTGCCATCCGGGCTCGGCCATAACGAGCCCCGCCGTGTCATCGAGATCGATCGAATCGAGTCGCTTCATGGCGGTGGCCAGCGTTTCGCGGTCGATCTGCTGACGCTCCCGGTTCATTTCCTCGAGCTCGCGGGCGATGGCGTTGGCGGTGTGCTCGTCATCGGCGAGCAGCAGTTCGACGCCGCGCATTCCATGCCCGATGCGGCCGACCGCGTTGAGACGCGGTGCGAGCACGTATCCCACACGACCGGCGGTGAGCGCCTTGCCATCCAGCCCCGCGGCGCGGATCAGAGCACGTAACCCGACCGATGGCTGGTTGGCGAGCACACGCAGACCCAGCCGCGCCAGCACACGGTTCTCGCCGCGCAGCGGAGCCACATCGGCGATGGTGGCGAGGGCCACGAGATCGAGATGGCGGTGCACGAGCGACTCGCTGGCGCCGGCGGCCCTCACGAGCGCAAGTGCCAGCTTGAAGGCGATGCCCGCCGCAACGAGCGACTTGTCCGGATAGGTGCACAGCGGCTGGCGAGGATTGAGAATCGCCAGGCACTCGGGGAGCGGGCCGCCAGGCAGGTGGTGATCGGAAACGATCACGTCGATCTTCGCTGCGCAGGCGCGGGCGACAGCGGCGTGAGCGCTGGTGCCGCAGTCTGCCGTGAGCAGGATCTTCGCACCATCGGCTATCGCGGCATCAACCCCGGCGTCGGACAGGTCATAGCCATCCCGGACGCGGTGGGGGATGAAGGGCGTGGCAATGCCGCCCAGCTCGCGGATGACGCGAATGAGAAGGGCCGTCGACGTCATTCCGTCGACGTCGTAGTCGCCGTGGACCATGATGCGCTCGCCGGCGGCGATCGCCCGCGTTATGCGCTCGACGGCATCGCTCATGCCGTGCATGGAGGCGCTATCGTGCAGCTGGGCGAGCCGTGGGCGCAGGAATCGCTTGGCGCCATCT
>JBGTNB010000601.1:0-2532 GCA_041743285.1 Gemmatimonadaceae bacterium | reverse complement strand
CGCGGCCGCGGCACCCACTCGGCCCCGTCCGGTGTCGCCACAGCCTTCCGCCTGCCGCGCTTCACGAGGGTCATCGTGACATGGACGATGATCGTCGACCCGTCCGCCGAGACCGTCGCCCGAGTCACGCCGCGGCCCTCAGGCCGGCCAGCACCTCGCGCGCGAGCCCGGCGAGCCCGGCGAGCCCGCAGGCACGGAGCCGGATCTCGACACCATGGATTGGTCACGGAGTGCGCCGGGTTCGCTCATGCAGCCGCGTACATCTCCCGATGCTTGGCCATATACTCCTCGCTTGGCCACTTCGAACGGTCGGCCGGGAGGTGGATCCGCCCCTCATGCTCGTGAAAGAGTGCGCGCAGGTCTGACGGTACACGGTTATGCGCCACCAGCAGACGGTATTCCTGATCGAGCGAAATCAGGTGACGGTCGAACAACCAGTGCACCGTCGAAGAAAGGGCGATCCCGTTCCGCACGGTTTCGGGTCCGCCGTGCTGTACCGCCCAGACATGCGCCGCTTGGACTTCGGCGCGTCCGCCGCCATTGATGATCCTGAGCCGCGTCACCGCACATCGAGCATCATAAGCCTCGACAACCTGCCGCCTGAAGCTCGCCTCACGTATCTTCCGGTTGACCAGGATTTCAACGATGCGCCGCTCCTGCTCCACGATGGGGGCCTCGAGAAGGTCCCGGGTCGCCCCATCGGTCTCTGTAGGCGTCAATCCGAACCGGCGCGCATTCACCGGTGCGAGCGTGTCGCTCAGACCGCGTCCGACAATGGCGGCGAAATCCCAATCCGAGAGCGGCCGGGCGGAGCGACCACGCAGAGACCTCCCGATGGAGGTTATGTCCGGTAACAGGCGGAGCGGCGACTCGAGATACCGGCCCCCATCCCTCCACGGCACCACATCGTCAAAGGCGAGAAAGTTCGTAATGACCGCGTAGTAGTGGCCGGGCGTCTCGGGATCCGGCTCGACGCTTGCGATCTGGCCGACGCCTATGTAGCCCATATGGCCGCCGCCGGCACGCGTCCGGCGGAACACAACCCAGTCGCCGATCGCCTCGTCGATGATTCGCTTGTACTGAGAGGGAAAGTGATAAAGTCGCGCGAGTTCATCGCGGTATCCAGATTCTGGCCTCGTATCCAAGACGAGCGTCATGTGCTCTAGGCCTCCGGCCGATGCTCCAAAGCAGGTCCCTGGCGATCCCGCTGCAGCCGAAGACGCCGCCACGCGAGGCCATCGAAAACACGATCCCCCTCGGCCGCGGCGCCCACGGTCATTGCCGCAGCGCACTTCTGTCGGCAGCGCTCCTGGAGCGCCGCACCGGCGAGCGAGGCCTTCTCCTATGGGCCAATGAAGCGTCCCGAACCGCCGTCAGCATCCCGATACACTGTAGATGGCCGCAGTTGAGGTTATGGTTCATGCGTTCGCTCGCGAGCATTCGGCCGTGAGTCTGAAAACAAGTTCCGGCAGCACCACATCCCACCGATCTCGTTCAAGCCGGTCCTGGTACGCGCTGTCCGACTCCTCCCGCCGTCGTACCAAGATCGCTGCCGCCGTCCCTCGGACGAACTTGGCCCCGGGCGGAGGGGCATAGGACTGTGCAAGTCGGCCAACAGGTATGCCTGCGCTATCGTGAATGAGCCATCGCTCCCCTTTGCGGACCAGGAAGACCGGGTCTGCCGCACGCAATCGCCGGATGGCTTCCAGGCTGGGGTTGCCCTCGCGCAGTCGACCGGCGAACGAAAGGTCCACCTGACTCAGGTCGAGGGTCTGGTAATGCATCATGCACTGGGACGTGTCGGGAGCCGCCGCCTGCGCCTGGCGGATCAGAAACGCTCGATCGTTCAGGGTGGCCAGCATTGGGTGCTGAGCGCCGGGCCGAGACATGAGGGTCAGACCCTGCTTCGCTCTGCTCATGGCGACATAGTAGAGCCGCCGCGCAGCATCCCGATCCTCGCCGCGAGGCCGGCGCTCCCATCCCCCATCGAGGACGGCGACGTGGTCGAACTCGATTCCCTTCGCCCGATGCGCGGTCAGGAGCATGAGACCCGTCTGCTTTCGGCGGAGGTCGCGCCCCCACTCCGCCAGCCACTCGAGCAGATCCTTGGCCAGGAGCTCGCCCTCGCCATGCTCAATGGCAAGCACTGCGCTGGCGTCCCTCAGCATCCCCCACCAGCACCCCGCTCCCCGATCATCGAGCCATCCGGCAATCGCGCCGGTTTTGATGGTGCTGCCCTGCTCCAACACCCAGGCGATCAGCGCCTGTGTCTCCCGCAGGCGCCAGAAGCTCGGAAGCTCGTCATTGGCCATCTGAACCGGAATACCAAGCTCCTCGCAGTAGCTTCGCACCGGCATGAGCTGTGACCACGCCCGCGCGATCACCGCAGCCTTGCTCCAGTCCCAGGCCGGCAGGAGCCCTGCCAGGCGGCGCAGCTCTTCGACGGCGTGGACGGCCTGCTCGTAGGGATCGCGGCCGGCATCCAGGATCTGCACGCGACCACGACTGACCGGGTCGAGCTGCTCCAGCAGG
>JBGTNB010000600.1:0-4720 GCA_041743285.1 Gemmatimonadaceae bacterium | reverse complement strand
GATGTACTCCCACTCCTCCGGAATGTCCGGGTTGCCGTACTCCGCCATCCAGCTCGCGCCGGCCAGAAGCCTGTTGTAGCGACGCATGTCGAACAGCGGGACGCTCACCACCACTGCGTCGAACAGCTCCGGCCGCTGCGTATAGGCGACCCCGACGAGCAGTCCGCCATTGCTGCCACCGCGGATGCCGAGGTGATCAGGCGAGGTGATCTTTCGCGCGATCAGATCCTCGGCTACTGCGAGAAAGTCGTCATAGACGCGCTGCCGGTTCTTCTTGAGACCAGCATCGTGCCAGGTGGGACCGAACTCGCCTCCGCCCCGAATGTTCGCTACCACATAGACACCGCCGCGCTCGAGCCACGCGGTGCCGACCGTACCGCTGTAGCCAGGCGTCATGGAAATTTCGAAGCCGCCGTAGGCATACAGCAGCGTGGGATTGGTGCCGTTCAACGGCATCCGCTCGCGATGGACGACGAAGTAGGGGACCTTGGTGCCGTCCCTGGATGTCGCTTCGTGCTGTTTTACGACCAGGCCCGTCGCGTCGAACTGCGGTGGAAGCCCGGCGACCTTGCGTGGCCCGGCGCCTTCATCGGAGAGATAGAGCGTCGTCGGCTGGGTGAAACCGCTGTATGTGAAGAAATACCGGTTGGTGAGCGGAGAGGTCGAGGCGATTCTGATGCTGCCCATTGGTGGTGCAGGCTCGGTCTCGTGGGTCCAGCCCCCGTCCGCATAACGATACCTCCGCACCTCGCTCTGCACGTTGTTCAGCATGCTGACGAGCAGGTAGTCGCGTGTGGCCGAAACACCATCGACCGTCTCACGGGCGCCAGGCTGAACCACCATCTGGAAGTTGCGCTGTCCGGCCAGGAAGTCATCGAGCTTCATCGCTACAAGCGATCCGCCGGGATACGTCTTGCCGCCGGTCGTCCACGGCTTTCGCACGTATACTACCAGCTGGTCGCGTACGAGATGGGGGTCGGCATCGAGCGGCAAGTCGACCTTCACCAGCTTCCCCTGCTGCAGAAGGTACATCGTTCCGGTGAAGATCGTCGGCCGGTGATAAATGATGTTGTACTCGCGGTCCGCCGTACGGAGCGACCCCACGCCGACCATCATGTCGCTCGTGTCCGCCTCGTACACCATCGACGCCTGCGCTAGCGGCGTTCCACGCTTCCACAGCTTTGCCTGGCGGGCGTAGCCTGACGAGGTCCTCGACCCCGCGCCGAAGTCGGTGGCGACGAGCACGTTGTCTCGATCGAGCCAGGCTATGCTCTGCTTGGCTTCCGGAAGCATGAATCCACCTTCGACGAATCGGCGCGTCCTCATGTCGAACTCGCGAACCTGCACCGCGTCCGATCCGCCGCGTGAGAGCTCTACCAGACAACGCTCGTATTCCGGCGCGAGGCAGGTCGACCCGCTGTACGACCAGCTCACTTTCTCTGCCGCGGCAAGCGAATCGATATCGAGTATTGTTTGCCACTGCGGTGTGCCTGACAGATAGCTATCCCATGTCGTGCGCCGCCAGATTCCGCGCTCATGGGTGTCGTCCTGCCAGAAATTGTAGAGCCGGTCGCCCATGATCGACGGATACGCGATACGATCTCTCGAGTTGTATATGGCGAGAATGTCGTCGTGAATGGGCTTGTACGCCGGCTGGGCGCTGAGGTGGTCCAGGGTCTTCTCGTTATGCTCCTTCACCCAACCGAGCGCCCGCTCGCCCTCAACCTCTTCCAGCCAGAGAAACGGGTCGGTCTCCTGGGCCGCGAGCGGCGCGATGGATCCAAGGTTGGTGACGAGCGCCCAGGCGAGCGCGAGTGTGAACAGACGCGTCATGACATATCTCCTTTCCGCTTGCTATCCAGAATCGAATGCGGCAACCAATAACCTGCCCTCTGTCACCCGGCGACGAAAGGTACTGTGCTAACCCATTTCCTTCCCGGAATTGGTTTGCTGAGCTTGGGATAGTACGCGCTTGCCCAGACGCACTGCGACCGACAGTAGCTTTCTGGAATGAATCCGTCATCAAGCCCCTCGGAGCGCGAAGGTGAACGGGCCGATGTCGCTCAGGCCTACGATGACTGGGCTGCGAGCTACGATGCCGACCGCAATGCGACACGGGACCTGGACGCAGCCGTCGTGCGCAACGCGCACCTGCCCGTCGCCGGAGCGGACGTTGTGGAGCTCGGCTGCGGCACCGGGAAGAATACCGTTTGGCTCGCGGCTCGAGCGCGTACCGTCCTCGCGCTCGACTTTTCGGCCGGAATGCTGGCGCGGGGGCGCGAGCGCGTAAAAGCCGCCAGCGTTCGCTTCGTGCAACACGATATCCGGAGCGCATGGCCCGCCCCAGTCGAATCGGTTGACCTCGTGATGGGCAATCTGGTGCTGGAGCACATTAAGGATCTGATGCCTGTATACGCGGAAGCGGTTAGGGTGCTGCGTCCGGGCGGCCGGCTCTGGCTGTGCGAGCTGCACCCCGAACGGCAGCGGTTGGGCTCGCAGGCGCACTTCACCGACAATGCAACCGGTGCAAAGATCCACGTGCCGGCGTTCCGGCACACGGCAAGCGAATATGTGAATACCGGAATCGATGCCGGGTTCGCTCTCCTGTCACTGGGCGAGTGGCTGGAGGAGAGTGCTGCTCGTGAGGCACCTCCGCGGCTGATGTCCGTGCTGTTTCAAAAAGCGGGCGAAGCGACAATCGAGGCCGGCCATACCCTGGTAGGTCAGTAGGACACCTGGAGCCCGGTCGTTAGAAACCGGTCCGTTTTTTCCGCACCGGGCTGAGGAAGGTTATCGAAGCGCACGACATATCCGAGCTTGATCCCCAGATTGCGCGACAACGGCGCCACCAGGCTCAAGTCGGTGTTGAACCGGTAGTCCTCGCTCGTCTCGAAGTTAGGCAGATACTCGCCTAGCGCCTCGAAATAGCTGTTCTCGCGAAAAGTGAGCCGGTACAGCGCTGCACCGCGGCCGGCGAGAAACTCGTCGCTGACCCCTGTAGTGCTCCGCTGCTGCACGAGCTGACTGCCCAGTTCGGTGGTCAGCACGTGACGCGCCTGGTCGACGAGCTTATACGAGAGCCCTGCGCCCTCCTCGAATCGGCGGCCGATGCCCGCAAAACGATTCCGGTCGTATCCCAGGAGCGTGTAAACGGCCATGCGTCCTGGTGGCGTCCAGTTGCCGCGAAGCCTAGCGGCGATGAGATTCGCGCTCTCCTCGCCCTCAGTCGTTCCGTTGATTGCCTCGAATGATTGCTGCCAGAGGAATCGCGGCCGGGTCCACTCCAACTTCTCGCCCACGTTGAGTGTGGTGACGTCGGTATTTCCGCTGGCATCGAGAAAGCCGACGTTTGCGGTGAATCGGAGTGCGCGTGCGGTATCTGCCTCCTGAGCGCGAGCTGGTGCCGGCGCTGCGACAAACGCAGTCACGATGCCGAGGCAGGCGAAGCGAACGATCGGATTTTGGATGTGCATGAGTCTCGAAGATGTCGTAGTTGGTTCGATCCGTCGGCGGCCCACTCAAAAATCGATTGCAGCCGCCGGCCTGCCTTGCTGTGCAAGCGCCCATCCACAGCGGCATACGATCCCGACGCTGTCAGAACGGACCTCGCAGCTTCCGAACATCTGCCTGTCACACCGGCTATTGCGTAGACATACGTTTGGCATAGCTTGAGTATCCCGAATAAAAGCCGAACTCCTCTCGGGTTCGGCATAACCTCAACCGAGGGACGAATCATGGCGACCAAGGGAGCTCCGAAAGGCTATCACACGGTCACGCCCAGTCTGATCGTACGCGACGCGCCGGCGGCGATCGAGTTCTACAAGCAGGCCTTCGGCGCCACGGAGCGCCACCGTATGGCCGGACCGGATGGGAAGATCATGCATGCCGAGATTCAGATTGGCGATTCGGTCGTGATGATGGGCGAGGAAAACGTGGAATGGGGAATGAAATCGCCGTTCAGTACCAATGGACTAGCCGGATCGCTGCACGTCTACGTCGAAGACGCGGACAAGGCGTTCGAGAAAGCAAACCGGGCAGGAGCAACCGTTAAGCAGCCGCTCGAAGATGCCTTCTGGGGCGATCGGTACGGCAAGATTACCGACCCGTTCGGACACGAATGGGGAATCGCCACCAACGTTCGGGACCTGTCCCCCGAGGAGATGCAGCGCGCGGCCGAGGAGTGGATGGAAAAGATGGGGCAGGGTGCTTAGGAGCCAAAGCCTGACGCGCCGGAAGCGGTTCAAAAATGAAGAGGGCGGCGCAGTTGCGCCGCCCTCTTTCGGTTGCCGTCTTGGGTAGCGGATCCCGATCTTCGACCCCCGACCCCCGACCCCCGACCCCCGACCCTCGACCCTACTCCAACCCCGCCCCTGACAGGTCGACTTCAGCCTCTCGCTGATCGCGAAGCTTCTGAATCGATCCACGCATCATCGACGCAATCGAGCACTCGGCGCGCAGCACCTCGATCAGCGCTTCGGCCTGCTTAGCCTGCACGACGAGTGTACCGGATCGCTCCATCACCTGATCGACCACTGCTCGCTGAGCCGAGATCAATTCGACCGTCGACCGCACGTCACGCGATAGCGCTTCGGCACGGGCCAGGCGCACTTCCAACTGCTCGATCTGCTTGCGGCGTTCGTCAAAATCGTTCATGGCGTTGGTCGCCCCTTCCAACCGCTGGCGCATGTCGTCGAGCAGTGTCCGTGTTTCTTCGATGTCC
>JBGTNB010000599.1:0-3285 GCA_041743285.1 Gemmatimonadaceae bacterium | reverse complement strand
CATGGGCGCACGCGCACCCATCTCCGCCGAACTCCTCTTGCACGAACTGCGGCACGTCCAGCAGTTTGAAGAATCCCGCGCATTCCCGTTGCTGTACCTGTGGGAAACCGTCAAATCGGGCTATCATCGTAATCGGTTCGAACGCGATGCCCGCGAGTACGCGGCTACATGCCTTATGTCTCATCGGGACAATGGGTAACCAGGGAATCCAATAGCTTGCTCCCTAGCCCCTAACTCCTGGTCCCTAGCCCCTAGCCCCTAGCCCCTAAGCCGTGATGGTAAAGCACACATCCACGTCGGTCGTAACGATCGAGCGGTACATCATCGAGCAAGAGCGCCAGTTCCCCGAGGCGACCGGGCAGCTCTCCGGCATCCTCTACGACATAGCGCTCGCCGCCAAAATGATCGCCAGCAAGGTTCGCCGCGCCGGCCTCGTCGACATCCTCGGCGAATTCGGCGCGGAGAACGTGCAGGGCGAGATGCAGCAGAAGCTCGACGTGTTCGCCAACGAGACGATCATCAAGGCGATGGACCATACCGGGCGACTGTGCGTCATGGCGTCGGAAGAGGAGCCGGGGCTCATCCACATCCCCGACGACTTCAAGTGCGGCAAGTACGTGCTGCTGTTCGACCCGCTCGATGGCTCCTCGAACATCGATGTGAACGTGCCGGTGGGGACCATCTTCAGCGTGCTGCAGAAGATCACCCGCGGCTCGCGCGGGGAGATGGAGGACGTGCTGCAGCCCGGGCGTCGTCAGGTGGCGGCGGGGTACGTCATCTATGGCTCGAGCACCATGCTCGTCTACACGACGGGGCAGGGGGCGCACGGCTTCACCCTCGATCCATCAATCGGTGAATTCCTTCTCTCGCACCCTAACATTCGTACTCCGAACACCGGCCGGTACCTCTCGGTGAACGATTCCTACGAGCAGCACTGGGACGAGCCGACCAAGGCCCTGATGCGGCGCTATCGCGGCCTGGACAGCGACCGGAAGCCTCTCAACGTTCGTTATGTCGGATCGCTGGTTGCCGATTTCCATCGCAATCTGTTAGGCGGTGGTGTGTTCTGCTATCCGGGCAACGCCAAGGCGCCCAAGGGCAAGCTGCGGCTGCTGTACGAGGCCAGTCCGCTGGCGTTCATCGCCAAGGAGGCCGGCGGCGCGGCGATCGACGGGACGCAGGACATTCTCAACATCCAGCCGACCGAGCTGCACCAGCGCACACCCCTGTACATGGGGAGCAAGGGCGAGGTGGACGAGGCCACCGCCATGCTTGGCGGGGCGCTGACCAGCGTCGGCGCGTGAGCGAGCGGGCTCCCGAGCCTCGACAAAGCCCCTCCGGGATCCCGATAGAAGTGGTCTACCGCCCCGGCGACGGGGCGGTAGACGTTGAGGGGGACGTCGGCGAGCCGGGCGCCTATCCATTCACCCGCGGTGTGCAACCGGCTGGCTACCGCACCCGGCTCTGGACGATGCGCCAGTACGCCGGCTTCGGCACCGCCGCCGAGACCAATGCGCGCTTCCGCCATCTCCTCGAGGCAGGCCAGACGGGATTGAGCGTAGCCTTCGACCTGCCGACGCAGATGGGAATCGATTCCGATTCGCCGCGCGCGTCAGGCGAGGTCGGCCGGGTGGGCGTAGCGATCGACACAGTCGATGACATGCACACCCTCTTCGCCGATATCCCGCTCGACCAGGTCTCGACATCGATGACTATCAACGCCACGGCGAGCACGCTGCTCGCCATGTACATAGTGGTTGCCGAGGAGCGCGGGATAGGGCGCGAGGCGCTCAACGGGACGATTCAGAACGACATCCTCAAGGAGTACATCGCCCGCGGCACTTACATCTATCCGCCCGAGCCGAGCCTGGCGCTGATCGCCGAGGTGTTCCGCTTCTGCGCGGCCGAGGTGCCGAACTGGAATCCAATCTCGATCTCGGGTTACCACATTCGTGAGGCGGGCGCGACGGCAGTGCAGGAGCTGGCCTTCACGATGTGCAACACGATCGAGTACGTTCGTCGGGCGATGAGTGCCGGTTTGGCGATCGACCGGTTCGCTCCCCGACTGTCGTACTTTTTCGCCGCGCATAACGATCTATTCGAGGAAGTGGCCAAGTTCCGAGCCGCGCGGCGGTTGTATGCGCGCCTGATGCGCGACCGCTTCGGCGCCAGCGATGCCAGCGCCCGCCTCCGTTTCCACACCCAGACCGGTGGAGTGACGCTCCAAGCGCAGCAGCCGCTCAACAACGTCGTCCGCGTCACCATCCAGGCGCTTTCCGCAATACTCGGCGGCACGCAGTCGCTGCACACGAATAGCTATGACGAAGCGCTGTCGCTCCCTTCCCAGGCGGCGGCGACACTTGCGCTCCGCACTCAGCAAGTACTGGCGTTCGAATCAGGGGTGACGCAGACGGTCGATCCGCTCGCCGGCAGCTACTACGTCGAGAGCCTGACTAATGAGCTCGAGGAGCGCGCGATGGCGCTCATCGAGCACGTAGACGGCCTGGGCGGTGCCGAGCGCGCCATTGCCCGTGGATACTTCCAGGAGGAGATCGGACGCAGCGCCTACGAGCAGCAGCTGCGCGTAGAGCGCGACGAAACGGTGGTGGTGGGTGTGAACAGATTCACCGATGCCGTGCCGGCGCCGAGTGTGCCGCTGCCTGGCTACTCTGAGTTCGAGCGCGGTCAGGTGACGCGTGTCCAGGCGGCGCGCGACTTCCGCGACTCACAGCTCACCGAGCGCACGCTGGAGTCCCTCCGCGACGGCGCCTCGACCTACCGCAGCCGCCACGGCGGAATCGGAGTACTTGGCCAGGCGCACCTAATGCCGCTTGTCCTCGAAGCCGTCCGCGCGCGAGCTACCGTCGGCGAGATCTCCGACACGCTGGAATCGGAGTGGGGGCGGTACCGCGGTTAGGTCCCGATGTGCGCCGGAAATGGGGCAGAATGAAAAGCAAGAAAGGAAATAACGACCGGCCGTAGCCGAGTTACTTCTGTGTGTCCTCCATGCTTGCTGTCCTCCGTGTCCTCTGTGTCTTCTGTGGTAAAAAAAAGAACAGGCCAGGTGCTCGGACGCCTCACGGAACTCTCCTACTCTAGAGAGCGCGGCTACTTAACATCGATCCCGGTCGAGCTGTAAAAAGCTTGAACCACAGAGCCATCTGAGGTTGTCTGTCAAGGGTTTTAAGCAGCAGCATCAGCGACGTGCAATACGGGAAGAGATGCGCTCACGGGTGAGTGGCGAAGGTGCAGCGCGCGAATATAGCGCGCGTCATCGTAAGGGGT
>JBGTNB010000598.1:0-1970 GCA_041743285.1 Gemmatimonadaceae bacterium | reverse complement strand
GGACGTCGCGAGCGCCCGGCGGCGAACGCGCCGCGGGCTGATACCGCGGCGGTGCGCGGTACCGACACCACCGGGGCCGATAGCGCGGCCGCGCGCAACAACGACACCAGCCGCACGATCACCGTGCGGCCTGGCGATTGGATCGTCAGGCTCGATCAGCCTTACACGGCGACGGTGCGTACGCTACTGTCGCGGCAACGGTATTCGACCAGCGATCCGGCACCGTATGACGATACGGGCTGGACCCTCGACGAGCTCCGTCACGTGACGACGTACGCGGTGGCCGATTCGCAGATCCTGACGACTGCCATGGAGCTGGTCGGCGAGGCGGCAACCGTCGCCGGGGCGGTCAGCGGATCGGGAGGAGTCCTCCTCGTCGAGCACATGGGTGACTGGCGTTCCGCGGTCCTGCCGTGGAAGGCTCGTGGCGCGCGAGTTTCGGTGGCCGAATCGCCTTTCGATGCCGGTGGCCGCCAGTGGCCGGTCGGCACGTTCATTGTGGAAGGCGCGGCGGAGGGGGCCAACGGAGCGGTACGAGAACTGGGCCTTGCCGGCGTGCGGGTCGCTTCCGTGCCCGGCGTGGCGCGCCACGCAATACGGCTTCCCCGGGTGGCGCTGATGCACTCGTGGATCGAAACGCAGAACGAAGGATGGGTGCGTCATGCATTCGACCAGATCGGCGTTCCATATACCTACATCTCCGACCAGGCTCTGCTCCAGCCCAACGCGCTGGATCGTTATGATGTCGTGGTATTTCCGCACGTGCGTGGCTCGGCGGCAAGCATACTGAACGGCCGCCCCAAGATAGGGCCGGCGATCCCGTGGAAGAAATCGGCGCTCACGCCGAATCTCGGGATCATCGATCAGACCGACGACATCCGAGTCGGGATGGGTCTCGAGGGCGCGGCCGCCCTGCGGCGGTTCGTCGAGCGTGGAGGGCTTCTCATAACGACCGGCAACAGCTCGGAGCTGCCCATTCACCTCGGCTTCAATCCTGGAGTCAGTGTGGCGCAGACGCGCCAACTGCAGACTCGCGGCGCCGTCATGCGCGCGCAGCCTGGCGAGAAGGGCAGTCCCATACTATACGGCTACTCGTCCAGCAGCTTTCCGGTCTACTTCAACGCCGAGCCTGTGCTGTCGGTGTCGGAGCGAGACACTTCGGAACGCTCGCGACGGATTGATCCGGCGATCGCCGCCCAGGCCGAACAGATGCGCCCCAAGGCAATCCTCCAGTTTCATGAGCGGGCCGACTCGCTGCTGGTCTCGGGATTGCTTGCAAACGGTCAGGAGCTAGCCAAGCGCGCAGCCATAGTCGACGCTCCGGTAGGGAACGGTCACGTGGTTCTGTTCGCCATTCGTCCATTCTGGCGCTGGCAGACGCAGGGCTCATTCGCACTAGCGGTGAATGCAATGGTGAACTGGAATCACCTCGGACTGGCTGGAAGGAACCCGGTAGAGGTGTCGGGGAATGGGCAGTGAGCCGAAAGCGAGGTGAGATACGAGATACGAGATACGAGATACGAGATACGAGATACGAAATGCAGTTGCGAAGCGCGAAGGGCGAAGTCCGAAGCGCTGATTGGAACTGCGAGGCGCGAAATTTGGGGAACGGCGTGCGCCGTGCAAGGCTTACCCCCTCGCTTCTTGCGACCTTTTCGCTAGGATTGGGGCATGCAAATAACCATTGAATATTGCACGGTTTGAAACTACGAGCCGCGGGCTGTCAGGTTGATGGCCGAGATTCAGCACCGCTATCCGGATGCGGAAGTCATACTGAACCCCTCCGGCGGTGGCCGGTTCGAGGTGGTGCGCGACGGCGTACCGGTCTTTCAGAAATCGAAGCTCAAGCGGCACGCCGAGCCTGGCGAGGTGGTGGAGCTGCTGGAGCGCATGGGGTAATTCACAGGAACGATGCGCATCGCGATCTCCACCGGGGGTGGTGACGCCCCCGGGCTGAACGCGGTCATCCG
>JBGTNB010000597.1:0-13709 GCA_041743285.1 Gemmatimonadaceae bacterium | reverse complement strand
GCTGCGGGGGTGTCGGTCGGCTTCGGTCTCGTGTTGGGGATGCTGCCGGCGAAAAGGGCGGCCCTAATGGACCCGGTTGAAGCGCTGGGATACGTGTTGGGGGTGGGGGGTCGGGGGTCGCGGGTCGAGGGTCGAGGTATCAGGCTCGGGGGTCGGCGCGAGTCAAGGATCACAGATGCGGCAGGGCCGAGCCTAACCAATTCATGCTCGCTTCCTAGCATCGACCCCTACAACCCCGACACACGCTCGAACCTCGAGCCCCTCGCCCCCCGACCCTCGCCCCCCGACCCGCGACCCGCGACCCTCGACCCTCGACCCTCGACCCTCGACCCTCGACCCTCGACCCTCGACCCTCGACCCCCGACCCTCGACCCTCGACCCTCGACCCCCGTATCTTCCCGCATGACCAACGTCTCAGTACTGGCCATCGCCGCACACCGTGACGACGTGGAGCTCACCTGCGGCGGCACGCTCGTCAAGGCAGCGCGACAGGGCCACGCGACCGGCATCATCGACCTTACGCGCGGTGAGACGGGAACGCGCGGAAGTGCCGAGCTGCGCGAGCGGGAGTCGCAGCGGGCCGCTGACGTACTCGGCGTCACAGAGCGCTGCAATCTGGGGCTCCCCGACGCCGGGATAGTGAATACGCCGGAAACACGAGCCCTTCTTGCGCGCGAGATACGACGGTTGGCTCCGCGGGTAGTAATCGCTCCGGCGCCGGAGGGCCGGCACCCCGATCATCGAATCGCCTCGGAGCTCATACGCGATGCGTGTTTCATCTCGGGACTGGCTAAGGTCGAGCCCGACATCCCCAAACACCGCCCGTTCAAGGTTCTCTACTCGCTGACCTACCGCGAGTTCGCGCCGAAGCCGACTTTCATCGTCGACATATCGGAGGAGTTCGAAGCGAAGATGGAAGCGATCGGCTGTTACGCGTCCCAGTTCGAGGGTGTGACCCAGGCGGGCGAGGTTTACCCTAACGGCGAACCGCTGTTGGAGATCATCCGCCACCAGGCCGCCCATTACGGCTCGCTGATTCGCACACGCTACGGAGAGCCCTACTACACACGGGAAACAATGCGCGTCGACGACATCACGAAACTCGAGGTATCCTCCTTTTGAGCACCGACCATCGTCCCAGCGACGCAGTGCCTAGCGAAGTTGCGCACGACTATCCTTCATATCTCCAGCTCGACTCGCTGCTCGGCCTGCAGCGCCCACTGAGCTCGCCGGAGCATCCCGACGAACTGCTGTTCATTGTCGTGCACCAATCGAGCGAGCTGTGGTTCAAGGTGATCCTGCACGAACTCGAGTCACTCGTCGCCGCCATTGAAGCGCGGCAGACGCTCAACTCGCTGTTCGTCATGCGTCGCGTCAACGCGCTGGTTCGCATCGTCTCCGACCAGCTCTCGGCGCTCGATACGCTGCCTCCGCACAGGTTCGCCGAGTTCCGCGGCTATCTCGGCACATCGAGCGGATCGCAGAGCGCCCAGTTTCGCGCGATCGAAGCTGCCTCAGGCCTTCGCGAGCCGCATTTCATGCATGCACTGGCCGAGCACGGCGATCCGCCGGCGATAGTCGCTCGCTGGCTCGCCAGGCCCACGCTCCAGGACCAGTTCTCGGCGCTGGTGGCCGATGCCGGGACGACGATAGAGGGAATCTACAGAGCCGGCGATCAGTCGCCGCTTCTCCTGCTTGCCGAGAGCCTGCTCGAGTACGAGCAGGGATTTGCGATGTGGCGGTTTCTTCATGTGCAGCTGGTCGAACGCGTGATTGGTCCCATAACGGGTGGAACAGGCGGCACGCTCGGCGCCAAGTACCTGCAGCGTACGGTCTCTCAACGCTTTTTTCCCGAGCTTTGGCGCGTCCGCGCGGCGATCTTCTCGCCGCCCGGCGACGGTAAGTGACAGCGCACGATACCGTCGCAGCGCACCAGTCCCAGCCAACCGGCTCGCGGGCCGACTCCGGATACCGCGCATCGGACAACCCACCATGCTGATCGATGCGGCGATGTTCATCGCCGGACTCGTGGCCCTCTACTTTGGCGCGGAGTGGCTGGTACGTGGCGCGGCGCGGCTGGCGAGGGCGCTCGGTATCAGCGCGATGATAGTTGGCCTGACGATCGTCGCGTTCGGCACCAGCGCGCCAGAGCTGGTCGTGACCTCCCTCGCGGTAATGCGCGGACAGCCAGACGTCGGGGTCGGGAATATCCTCGGATCCAACGTCGTCAACATCGCGGCGATTCTCGGACTGTCGGCGGTCGTCTCCACCGTACGGGTGCACCCAGGGCTCATCACCCGCGAAATGCCTATCATGATCGGCGCAGCCATCGCGCTGGTGGTCGTCGGATACGACGGATTCATAACACGGTTGGATGCCGGAGTCCTGCTAGGCGCGTTCATCCTCTTTCTCGCATACATGCTGCACGCCGCAAGAAAGGGAGAGCCGACGCCGGTGCTGGAAACCGAATTCGAGGAGTTCGAGGAGAATCGTGGAATGACACCCGGCCGCTCTACGCCGGCGACCAACGCTTTTCTCATACTGATCGGCCTGGCGGGCCTGGTGATCGGTGCAGAGCTGCTGGTCCGCGCGGCCGTATCGGTGGCGCGCTCGGTAGGCATCTCCGAGCTGGTGATCGGCCTGACTGTGGTGTCGATCGGTACCTCGCTCCCCGAGCTGGCCACGACGATGATTGCCGCCGCGCGACGGGAAGCGGACATAGCAGTCGGCAACGTTGTCGGCTCGAACATCTTCAACGTGCTCGCCGTGCTAGGAATCGCGCCGCTGATTCGGCCCATAGCGGTAGATCACTCGCTCTACGACTTCGAGATGTGGGTGATGCTTGGGCTTTCGCTCATCCTGCCGGTTTTCTGCCGCAGCGGCCTGCGGCTCGCGCGCATCGAGGGGCTGGCTCTTCTGCTAGGTTACGTCGCGTTCGTCTGGGTGCTGGTGTCGCGCGCTGGATGAGTGTGGGCAGTGACGTAAACCACTGTACGCCATACACTTCCAGCCGCATGTCCGCGCCGGCGACGTGTTCGCCCGGCTGACAAGGTGCATCGAAGGCATGTCGAGAAAACGACCGGGACAGTAAATTGGACGTCACATGTCACGTCCCATTTATCTCGATCACGCCGCTACCACGCCCGTCCGCACCGAGGTCCGCGCGGCGATGGAGCCATTTTTCGAAAGCCGATTCGGCAACCCATCGAGCACTCACCGATGGGGTCGCGAAGCGCGCGCCTCACTCGATGAGGCGCGTGAGCGCGTGGCCAGCGCACTCGGTGCCCACCCCGATGAGGTTTGCTTCACATCAGGCGGCACGGAGGGGGACAACTTCGCCATTCTAGGGGTGTGGCGCGCTCGTCAGGCAGAGGGACGCCGGGCGGTGGTCAGTTCGCCGATCGAGCACAAGGCAGTTCTCGGCGCGGTCCATGAGGCTGGAACCGAAGGCGCGGAGGAGCGCTTCGCACCGGTCACCGCTGACGGCGTCGTCGATAGCGATGGTTTTGCCCGAATGATGCGGGATGATGTTGCGCTCTGCTCGGTGATTTGGGTGAACAACGAGATCGGGACGATTCAGCCAGTTCCCGAACTGGCTAACGCGGCCAAGGCGTGCGGGGCGATCTTCCACACAGACGCCGTTCAGGCGTTCGGCAAGCTCACTGTCGACGCGCGGACGGCTGCCTTCGATCTCCTGACGATCAGCGGCCACAAGATCGGCGCTCCCAAGGGAATCGGCGCCATGTTCATTCGCCGGGGAACTCCGCTGCGCCCGCTGATGCACGGCGGATCGCAGGATCGCGGACGCCGGCCGGGCACCGAGAACGTGGCCTTTGCCGTGGGGCTGGCGCGCGCGGTGGAGCTGGCAGCAGAGGAGCGCGAGTCCGATTGTGCGCGGATCGGCGCGATGCGCGAGCGGCTGGAAGGGGCTTTGCTGGAGCGAGTGCCCGACGCGGTGGTTCACGGCAGCGCCGTTCCGCGCGCGCCGCACATTCTCAACATCTCCGTGCCGGGGACGGACAGCGAGTCGCTGCTCATGGCGCTGGATCTGTCCGGCGTCGCATGCTCGTCAGGCTCGGCGTGCCAGAGCGGAAGTGTCGACCCGTCGCACGTCCTGGCGGCAATGGGCGTGCCGCGTGAGCTTGCTATCTCGGCTGTACGCATGAGCCTCGGCAGCCTGACGACGGACGATTGCGTGCAGCGGGTGACGGAGCTGTTCCCCGCTCTGATCGCCAAGGCGCGCCGCCTGTCGGGAGCGGTGTCATGACGCGCGCGCTCGGCCGGGTCGTAGTCGCGATGTCCGGGGGGGTGGATTCGTCGGTCGCCGCCGCGGTGCTCGCCGATGCCGGCTACGATGTGATCGGCGTGACGATGAAACTGTTCTGCTACGGGGACGACGTGCCCGACCGCCCCTGCTGCTCACTCGACTCTATCGACGATGCACGCCGTGTCTGCGAGCGGATGGGCATTGCGCACTACGTGCTCAATCTGGAGTCGTCGTTCGGACGCGATGTGGTGCGCGACTTCGTGGACGAGTACGCGCGTGGGAGGACGCCGATTCCGTGCGTGCGGTGCAACACGTTCACCAAGTTCCGGGATCTGGTGCGTAAGGCCGACGCGCTCGACGCCGATTTCATCGCGACCGGTCATTATGCCCGCGCCGACGGCAGGCGACTGCTGCGCGGGCGCGATCGGGCCAAGGATCAGTCCTACTTTCTCTGGGGAATCAACGCCAATGTGATTCCACGACTCCTGCTTCCGGTCGGCGCTCTGACCAAGGCGGAGACCCGCGACCGCGCTCGCTCGTTAGGTCTGACGCACGTGGCCGACAAGGTCGAGAGCCAGGACATCTGCTTCGTGCCTGACGGTGATCACACGAAGATCATTGCTCGCACCCTCGGAGCCGATACGCCGTCACTATCGGCCGGCCCGATCGTTTCCGCCGATGGGCGTGTGCTCGGCGAGCACCAGGGATACGCGCGCTACACAATCGGGCAGCGACGCGGACTACCCGGCGGTCACCGGGATCCGCTGTACGTGATCGACATTCGTCCCTCGGACCGGGCGGTCGTCGTCGGTCCGCGTGAGGCGCTACTCGGCCGCGGCCTGGTCGCCCGCGAAATCAACTGGCTTGGCGAGGCGGCGCCGCTGGGACATCAGGTGGAGGTGCAGGTGCGCCATCACGCCGCTCCGGCAAGCGCACACATCATTCGCATGGATGGTGACGAGATCGAGCTCGCGCTCGACGATCCCGTGGCGGCAATCGCCCCCGGACAGTCGGTGGTGCTCTACGACGGCGAGCACGTACTCGGTGGCGGTGTCATCGAGCGTGGGAGACGTGCGTTGCCGGTACGTGCGGCATAGGTTCTGAGCGCGCCTCGGCACCCAGCACGCTCACAGCACGCTCAGTACTTCAGATTTCCCGCTTCGGCGAACTCCTTCATAGCGGCTTCCTGCTCGGGTGAGAGCTGGTCCGGCACGGCGATCGATGTCTCGATGATCAGATCGCCTTTCGTGCCGTTTTTCTCGATGCCCTGGCCGCGGATGCGGAAGCGCTTTCCCGAAGGTGTGCCGGGCGGAATCTTCACTGCAACCTTTTTTCCGTCGAGCGTCTTGACCTGGATGCGCGAGCCTAACGTTGCCTGCGCGATATTGAGCGGAATCGGCGCGATCAGATCGAGTCCATCGCGCTTGTAGAAGCGGTCGGGCTGTACGGCGAAGCTGATGATCAGGTCACCTGGCCGCGCACCGGAACGGCCCTTGCCACCCTGTCCCGTCAGGCGCACCTTGTTGCCCGCTTCCACCCCGGGCGGAACGTTGATCATCACCGTGCGCTTCGAGCGTACCTCGCCGCTGCCGCCGCAAGTACTGCACCGCTCCGAGGGCACGGTGCCCCGGCCCAGGCAGAGCGGGCACGGCCGGGTCACCGCAAAGCCGCCCTGGCCGAAAGACACATTCCCACGGCCGTTGCACTCCGGGCACGTTCGAAGAGTAGCCCCGGGAGCCGCGCCGCTGCCCTTGCAGGTGGGGCATTCCTCGTTGACCTCCAGCTGCACCGGAACCTTCCCGCCTAACGTGGCAGTCCGGAACGGCAGCTCGAGCGTCATCTCGATGTCCTGGCCCCGCTCCGGCGCCCGTGGTCCGCCGCGCGTTCCCCCCCGCGCTCCCGCCGTTCCGCCCCCGAACATCGATGAGAACAGATCGCCGAGCCCGCCCAAGCCCCCGATGTCGAACTGCTCGAAACGGGCACCTCCCGGCGGTTGCTGTCCCGGTGAGCCCGCTCCGCCCGGCCGGGCGCCGCCAAAGCCGCCAAAGTCTCCGAACGCGCCGAGACGGCGCATCTCGTCGTACTGCTTCCTTTTGGCCGCATCACCGAGAACGTTGTACGCCTCGGATATTTCCTTGAAGCGCTCAGCGGCGTTAGGGTCGTTCTGATTGGCGTCCGGATGAAATTTCTTCGCCAGGCGCCTGTACTGCTTCTTTATGTCATCCTGCGTGGCCGAAGCCGAAACGCCGAGGACCGCGTAGTAATCCTTGTTTTGCGCCATTGGCGGCTAGTAGCGGGGAAAGCTCAACCGTTCCACTGCTGCACGACCACTCGCGCCGGACGTAGCAGCTGCCCCCCGAACACATAGCCCTGTTGAAAGACGCGAGAGACCATGTCGTCGTCCTCCGCGGAACGGGCTGGCTCGGTCGCCACCGCCTCGTGAAGCTCCGGATTGAACGGCTGATCCACCGGGTTCACCACCTCGAGCCCGGCTGCTCCCAGTGCCTTGAGCAGCTTGCGCTCTACGAGCTCCACGCCCTGCACGATCGCCGATGCATCAACCGATCCAGGATCCAGATGCGCGAACCGCGAGAGATCGTCCAGCGGATCCAGTAGCTGCTTCGCCAACGAGGCCTGGCCCCGGGCGGTGGCCTGAGCGCTTTCCCGCGCCGTCCTCTTGCGAAAATTGTCGAACTCGGCCGCGAGACGCAGGTGCCGGTCCCGCCACTCATCTAACTCGCGGGCGGGGCCCTCCACCGCCATGTTTTCCTGTGCGTCGTCGGCCATGTTGTTCTCTACTTCTTCGACTGAAGGGGCGCCATCGCCCTGTGCGCCGGCACTCTGCGCCACCTCGTCGCTCCGATCCATTGTGTTCGGCTGTCCTGCGCCTGCCTGCTCGCCATCCAAGTTCTTGCGTACCATCGCACACCTGATTTTGAGTAGCTAACCGGCCAAACCGCACGGCCGGACGGGATGGTCGTAATTTCCTTCTCCCGGCGGGCCGGGGCAACCGGGGAATCGGGAAACTTGGCGGACATTGCGCCTCGCGGACAGCCGATCCGGCGCTCGACGGCCGGCTGCTCGCGCCGCCGCCCTGCCCTTCTTGGGGAAGCTCACACCGCGGCGCTCGGCAAGCCCATGCCTGACGACAACTTGGCGTCGGACGGGCTGAATGCGGGTATCAGTGCGTCAGACGTCCAAGCGCTGTCGCCATGAGTCCAAAGGCGGCGACACCCGCGGCCAACACGCCGATCCCTACAGCCGCTGCACGCGCAGCGCGAATGATCGAACGTCTCCCCGGTGCAGGCGCGCTGTACGGATCGCCGAGCAAAGCATCGTCGGCCAGCCCCCACACGCCAAACGTACAGAGCGCAACCGACGCACACGCGAGCCACCACACAGCTGGATAGGCGATCAGGATGAACACGGCGTCAGCCGCGCCAAAAAGCGCGGCGCCCACGAGGTGTGCCGGCCGGTGCCCGCGCGCGCGCGCCGCGAGCATGGAGAACAGATTCTCCTCGGAATCGTCGAGCCGGTGCTTGGTATCTCCGGCGGCGGCGGCGGTGGCAGTGTCCGGAGCCTTCAGAATTTCCGTCATTCTCCGACTTGAAGTGGCCCTACCAGGAGTATGGGGGCGGAGCGTCCCCGGCGCCACCGCTATTCGTAAAGGCGGGCCGTATCCGCGGCCGCAAGCTCGATCAGAAAATCGGCGATCCTGCGCGTGACAGCGGCAGTGTAGCGCTCTCCTTTCTCCGCGGTGGCGGCCGATGGATCTCCCACCCCGGTATCCGAGGTGACCTTTGTCCACGGCCGAGGAGCCCAGACCCAGCCTTCGCGCATTCCCGTTATGCGCGACGGTCGGGCACGGCCGGGCCCCGCTTCCGCGAGCGGCCGAACAAGCTCCGGAGCAACGTGCAGCATCAAGCTCGTTTCCAGCTCTCCGGCGTGGTCGCCAGGGGTGTCGAAGAACTCACGCGGATCCAGCACGGCATACCAGTTGAGCGTGCAGAGAAACACGCTCGTTCGCGGCTGAAGCTCGCGGATCATCTGCTTGAAGTCGTTGCCGCCGTGTCCGTTGACGATAACGAGCTTGCCGATCCGCTGCCGCTCCAGTGAATCGGCCAGATCGGCCAGCAGCGCAGCCTGTGTACTCGGATTCATGTTGAGGCACAGCTTGATGTCGAGCTGGCCGGTGTTCACGCCGAATGGCACACATGGCAGCACGACTGAACGAGCGCCCGCGGCCCAGGCGAGCTCCGCCGCCCGAATGCTGATCTGCTCGGCTTGGATGTTGTCGGTGGCGTACGGTAGATGGCGGTTATGTGCCTCGGTGGCTCCCCACGGCAGCAGAGCAACTTCGTAGGGGGTCTGATCGACCATTGGAAAGTGCGTCTCGCCGAGAACCCATGGGCGTGCCGTCAAGTTGCCTCTGTCCGCTCAAGCCGCCCGCAACGCATCGGCGGGCTGCGCGCGCGCCGCACGAATCGCGGGACCCAAAGTGGCCGCCAATGCCCCGAGCATCAGCACGACGGTGGAGATGGCCAACACGCCTTTGTCCGTAGGCTCGGTGCCGAAGGCGAACCGTGACATCGCCTGTCCCAGTACAAGTGCGATGCCAATGCCGATCGCCGCGCCGATCGTCGCCATCCGGAGCCCGGAACGCAGTACCATGCCCAGCACAGAGGCGGGCCGCGCACCCAGCGCCATGCGAATGCTCATTTCGTGGCGGCGCTGGCTTATGGCATAGGCCGTCACGCCATAGATGCCGGTCATTGCCAGGATCATCGCAATCGCGGCGAAGCCGGAGAGAAGCCCGGTTCGCACTCTGGGCGCTCTCATCGAGTCGTGCATCAACGTCTCGAGCGTACTGACCTCCTGAAGCGGAATTCGCGGATCGACTGCCGCCACCTCGCTACGGATGCGAGGCACAAACTCAGCCGGCTCGCCAACTGTGCGCACTACCAGGTACATGGTTGGCCACCACGCGTTCTGCGCGTATGGCACATATACCGTTGGCTCTACGCTCGTGTCCAGTCCCTGGTATTTCACGTTGGCCGCGATACCTACTATCACGTGGCCGGGCGAAGAGGGATCGGGATCGCCTAACACCAGCTGCTCGCCGATCGCCGATCTTCCCGGGAAGAACCGGCGAGCCAGCTCCTCGTTGACGATTGCCACCAACGGTGCGTCGTTATTATCGGCCGGCGTGAACGAACGTCCCTCGCGCAGCGTGATCCCCATCGTCCGGAAGTAGTCCGCGGACACGAGCAGTTCTTCGACCGCCGGGACGTCTTCACCGGGTGCCACCGGGCGGCCGGCTGGCCGGGCCGGATTGGTCATTACGAGCCGGTCCGGCGGCACCGCCATTGTCACCGCAACCGCTTGAACCCCGGGAAGCGTGGCGATCCGCTGCTCCACCGCCTGATAGAAGGCGAGCGATTGCTCTGGTGTGGGGTAATCCGCCGCCGGCAGCGATAGGCGGACAGCGAGGACACCGTCGGTACGTGATCCCGGATCGACCGCCGACAGACGCTGCAAGCTGGCAACGAGGAGGGTCGCCGCGATCACGACGGCGAGCGCGAGCGCGAACTCCGAGATGACGAAGATTTCGCGCAGACGCACGACCGCTCCGCGGTCGGTTCCTCCACGTGCCCGTTCACGCAGCCGGCCCCAGCCTGCGTTAGGAATCCTGACGAGCGGCGCCAACCCGATCACCACCCCGGCCAGCAGAGACAGGACCATGATCAGAAGCGCGACGCGTCCGGACGCCTCCACTTCGTGAAGGCGAGGCAGCATGTTCCCGCCAATCCGCTCGATCGCCCTGAGCGAACCAAATGCGAGAAGAGTTCCGATCGCGCCCCCCACAATGCATAACACCGCGCTTTCCGTCAGCAACTGCCGGACGATCCGCCCGCGCCCTGCGCCGAGCGCCACGCGAACGGACAGCTCCGACTCACGAGACATTGTGCGCACGATCAGCAGCGTGGCGGCGTTGGCGATGGCGATCAGCATTACGAGCCCCACCGCGCCGGATAAAAGCCAGATAGTCGCCGAGGCATCTCCGACGACGATGTCCTTTAGCGGCGTCACGGTATATTGCCAGCTGGCACTCGCGCCTGGATGCTCCTCCGCGACACGCTTCGCAATCGGGCCAAGCTCGGCGCTCGCATCATCCAGCGTCCGCTCCGGCGCCAGGCGGGCGATGAGGAGCAAATAGAAGGGCGCTCGCACCGATGCCGTCTCGAATCTCGGTACGAGCCAGAGATCCTCCTCCCTGAACCCCGGCAGACGAAAGTCAGGTGGCATCACTCCGACAATCGTGCGCGATTCGCCATGTACGCGAATCGACCGGCCCACGATGTCAGGCGCGCTTGCGAACCGGTTCTGCCATAGCGACGCACTGATCAGAGTGACGGGCTCGGCGCCAGGCAACTCGTCGGCAGGGCGAAGGCCGGGACCGGCGAGGGGCGCCACTCCAAGTGCACGCAACGCGCCTGGCGTAACCCAGCTGCCGCGAAGCTGCTCGGCCTTGTCGCCATCCACCAGCGTAAACCCTGCCTGTTCGGGGTATACGGCACCCAGATCCTCGAATGACCTCGACTCCCTGGTGATCCGCTGCACGTCGAGCAACGACAGCGTCGATTCGGTCAGGTCGGAATCGCGGCGCTCCCGGATCTGCGCCAGCCTGTCGGCGTCCGGATACGCCAGAGGCTCGAGCAAGATGGCATCGGCGATCCCATACATGGCGCCGCTGGCACCGAAACCTAGCGCGAGCGAGCCGATCGCAACCAGGCTGAACGCCGGCGTACGAACGAGAACGCGCAGTGCGTAGCGCAGGTCGGCGGCGAGATCCGCGATGCGCCGCCCTCCCATCTCATCGCGTACCTGCTCCTCGTAGCGGTCCACGCCGCCGAACTTCACCCGGGCCAACCGGCGCGCCTCGTCAGGCGCGTGCCCAGCCGCGCGAAAGGCAGTCTCGCTCATCTCGAGGTGGAATGCCATATCGTCCCGCAGATCCTTCTCGAGCCGACGCGTACCCAAGCGGGCCCGCAACGCGGCTATCCACACGCTCAATCGCATGGCCCGACTCTCAGGTAGTTGTTAGGTGAAGGATGGCGTTCACCGCTGCGCTCAGCCGGATCCAGTTCTCGCGCTCCGCCCCCAGCTGCCGGCGGCCGGCGGCGGTCGCACTCCAGTAGCGGGCGCGACGATTGTTGGCGGATGTCCGCCACTCCGATTTGATCCACCCCTGCCGCTCGAGTCGATAGAGCGCCGGATACAGCGAGCCCTGGTTTACGCTGAGGACGTGTTCCGTCCCCCGCTCCAGCATCTCGGCGATCCCGTAGCCGTGCATTGGCCGGAGGTCGAGCAGCTTGAGTATCAGCAAATCGAGCGTTCCGGGAATCATGTCACCGCGTTTTCCGGGCATTGCAATCCCTCATCTCGGTAATCGACATGAAGGTGAGCACGCTCATGTCGATTGTCAACTGGAAAGACGGCGCCCAGCGAAACGGGAAATGGGAAATGGGAAATGGGAAATGGAAGTGAATCAGGTAGGTGCATCCTAGGAGGCGGTCGCGCATTCCTCGCAGAGATTGAAACCATTTTTTCCTTTATACCGTCTAAAGGAGCATGCCTACCGCAGACCCGCGCTCGGACGTCCTCCAGGGAACGCTGGAGATGCTCGTCCTGACGACGCTCTCGCTCCAACCCATGCACGGCTGGGGACTGTCCGTGCGGCTGCGCCAGCTCTCCGGCGAGGTCTTCGACGTCAACCAGGGATCCCTCTACCCTGCCCTCCAGCGAATGCTGCGGCGGGGCTGGATCAGGTCGTCACGGCGCGCGAGCGAGAACAACCGTCGCGCACGTTACTACGAGCTCACGCGTGAGGGCCATCGCCAGCTGGCAGTGCGCCGCGAGGAGTGGGAGCGCTCGTCCGGAGCGGTCAATCGAGTGCTGCAGTTCGCCTTCGGGGGAGGATGAAATGGCCTGGTACCATGAAGTAACTGCGTCCCTTCGCTCGCTCCTCGGCAAGAAGGCGGAAGAGCGGATGACCGAAGAGGAAATGCGTTTTCATCTCGAGATGGAGACACAACGTCACATCGATGAGGGACTTCCGCCTGACGAGGCTCGGCGGCGTGCGGCGATCGCGTTCGGAGGCGTGGACCGTCACAAGGAAGGGGTGCGCGATGAGCGTGGCACGCGGTGGCTGGAGGATCTCGGACAGGATCTGCGATATGCGATACGCACACTCGGCCGTCGGCCCGGGTTTACCAGCGTGGCGGCGCTCACCCTGGCGCTGGGCATCGGCGCCACCACGGCGCTGTTCGGCGTGGTAAAGACGGTGCTGTTGACACCGCTACCGTACGGTAATCCCGAACAGATCGCCGTCGTATGGAGCGCCTGGACGGGATTCGATCAAACTTGGCTTTCCTACGACGAATACGAGGCGTGGGACACGGAGATTCCCGCTATAGCTGACGTCGGAATCTTTACCGATGGCGCGATCAACCTCGGGGGTGAAGAGGAACCTGAGCGCGTCCGATCGGCAAACGTGGGCGAAGACGTGTTTCGGATTCTGGGAGTAACGCCGCTCCTCGGTCGCGGCTTTCTACCCGAGGAGGATCAACCGGACGGGCCACGCGTGATCGTCCTCGGATACGAGCTCTGGCAGCGGCGTTATGGCGGCGATGCGGCGATAGTAGGCCGCGAGATCCAGGTGAACGGCGAAGCAGCTACCGTCGTGGGCGTCATGCCTGGCGGCTTTCGGCTTCCGCTCGACTATTCCGGAGCGGGACCAACCGAAGCATGGCTTACATTGGCTGTCTCGCCGGAAAGCCAGGGTGCGACTGCAGGTCCGGCGTTCAATCCCAACGGCCAGAATCATGGATTCTACGGAGTAGCTAGGCTCACGCCGGGCGCTACAACCGATCAGGCCAACCGTCAACTCGCCGAGTTCGTCGCGGGACTCGTCCGCGAAGGCATATATCCGGAATCACAGCAGTTCCGCGCCTATACCGTTCCCGTCACCGAGCAGGTGACGGGACGCGTGCGGCCTGCATTGCTCATCGTGCTGGGAGCGGTGGGATTCGTGCTCCTAATCGCTTGCGCCAACGTTGCCGGACTGCTGCTGGTACGCGGCGAGCATAGGAAAAGAGAGCTGGCGATCCGCACCGCGCTCGGTGCGCGCACACCCCGCATTACGCGACTGTTGCTCACGGAGAGTCTGGTGCTGGCCCTGTTCGGTGGTGTGCTCGGCGTCGCCCTTGCGGCATTGGGTGTGGCCCTGGTCAGGCGGACGGCGCCAGCCGCGCTGGCCCGCGTGGCCGACACGACGCTCGATCCGGGCGTTCTGTTGTTCGCCCTCGTCGTGACGATTGGCGCGGCCGTACTCGCGGGAGTACTTCCGGCACTGCACGCGGCGCGGGTCGCGCCCGCCGGA
>JBGTNB010000596.1:0-2521 GCA_041743285.1 Gemmatimonadaceae bacterium | reverse complement strand
GCGCTCTGATGCCGGTCGGCTGGCTCCTTGCTCAACGCCTTGCGAATGACGCGGTCGAGCGCGGGCGGAAGTCCGGGCATCAACTGCAGCACAGGTACAGGATCTTCGCTGACGATCTTGTAGAGCGTGTTGTGCAGCGTGTTCCCTTCGAACGGGCGCGCACCGGTGAGCAGTTCGTACAGCACCGACCCCATGGCGAACACGTCGGTTAGGGGCGTGATTTTGCCTCCCACAACCTGCTCCGGCGCCATGTAGCTCGGCGTACCCATCATCGCACCCGTTTGGGTCAGCCGGGACGAATCCAGATAGGCGACGCCAAAATCCATGACCTTGGCCCTGCCCTCTTCCGTAACGCGAATGTTCGCCGGCTTTACATCGCGGTGCACGATGCCATGACGATGCGCGTACGACAGTCCGGTGAGCACGTCGATCGCGATATCCAGACGTTGCTGGATAGTGAGCGGCTCATGGGTCGCCAGCAACCGCTCGAGATCTACGCCATCCACGTATTCCATGGCGATGAAGAGATGCCCCTCCATTTCGCCAAAATCGTAGATCGTTACCACGTTCGGGTGTTGAAGCGATCCGGCGGACTGAGCCTCCCGAAGGAACCGGTCCCGTAGCTCCTGCTGCCGGGAGACCGACTCGCTCATCACCTTGATCGCGACTGTTCGGTTGAGGACGGTGTCGACCCCACGATAGACGACGCCCATCGCCCCCTCGCCTACCAGATCGAGGATTCGGTATTTGCCGACGTTGGCCAGACCCGTGTCGGGCATCTGCCCCTGAAGCGAAGGATCGAATTCGTGCGGTGGCACAGCAATATCGAACGGTTCATCCATGCGAGCAAGCGGATGTCCATCGCATGCCTAAGCACGGTAATGCGCGAAACCGATCTGAAACAGGACTTCACCACGAACTTCGCGTCAGGGTAATGTCGAAAAGAAAGGCCCGGCGAGCGCCGGGCCTATCAATAGCCATGACTTACCCAGCTTGCCTCACAGCTGGTCGCACATCGGCACCCCTTCGTGCTCGGCTTTCTTTTCCTTGCCGGCCGTGCGAGGCAGGCGCGGCAGGTCGTCGGGATCGCCGACGAAGACCACGCAGCTCTTCTTGGGAAGCGCGCTGTGTGCTGCAACGCCGCTCCAGCCGCGTCCGCCAGCGAACAGCACCCAGACGGTGGCCGAATCGCGGCGCTCCGCGCCGCGCGCATGCATTCCTAGGGCGGAAACGTCCGTGGTATAGCTTCCGTGCTCCAGCCAATACCCTTCCTGGGCAGCGACGAGGTTGCGAAGTGTTTCCTTCAACACGCCCATCACGGAATCAGGAGCGACATGACGCTTTTCTTCGGCTGGCGCCTCGATAGTGCCAAAACTGTACACGTCCTGAGCGTAACCGCTCGTGGGTACGGAGATACAGATTCCGGCGAGCGAAACCAACACGAATAAACGACGCATGACCGACTCCACAAGAAAGAGGGTACCCCGGCTAACCGGGCGAAGTGACCGTTCTTTTGTGGAGACGCTTTCTGGAACGAAACGTCACACCGACTGCCAACAATTGCACGGGCTTCAGGCCGGCGATCGAGCAGGCGCCGGGTCCGCCGACAGTGCGTGGTGGATCAACTCGCGCGCCCGCGCCACTATCTCATCTGTAGACGGCGAATCCGCATACATCTGTTCGGCACGCGCGCGTATCTCGGCCATCGACGGAAGGTCGGGGATGTGCGACTGCGCAACGAGAAATTGTGCCGCGAGCTGGTGCGCGACCTTTTCCACCACCGCGCGGCCTAACCGGCGCTCATTCCGAACGACGTCTGCCGGCGGGGTGCCGAGATCCCACACCAGACGGATCCAGGACATCACGGTCAGCAGGTAAAAGGTCGGGTCGAATTCGTACCAGCGGAATCCCTGCCGCGTGGAGCGTTGATAGGCATGATGATTGTTGTGCCATCCCTCGCCCAGCGTAATGACCGCCAGCCACCAATTGTTGCGCGAATCGTCGCCCGTTATGTAACGCTGATTGCCGTGCACGTGCGCCAGTGAGTTGATGAAGAACGTACCGTGGTACAGCAGCGCCGTACTCCAGAAGAAGCCGACGATCAGCCCGGGCCACCCGGCCAGCAGAAAGCACGCGACCGCCAGGACGGCGGCCGGCAAATACGGATGCTTATTGAGCCATACGAGCTCCGGGTACTTCGTCAGATCCGGAATGGCGTCATAGTCCGTCGCTTCGTGGTTGGCCGTGAAGATCCAGCCGACGTGCGAATAGAAGAAACCGCGATGTCTCGGGGAATGCACGTCCAGCTCGGTATCGGAATGCTTGTGGTGATGCCGGTGCTTCGCCGCCCACCAGAGCACCCCACGCTGCGCCGAACTCTGAGCCAGTAGAGCGAACATGAACTGCATCACGCGGCTCGTCTTGAACGAGCGGTGCGAGAAGTAGCGGTGATATCCTGCGGTCACGCCGAACATCCTGGCCACGTACAGAACTATGCATATTACGACTGCAGTGGTGTTTA